>JAKFXJ010000292.1 GCA_021731425.1 Limnohabitans sp.
CCACCCGCTGCCACGGTGTGGATGCTCATCATGGGCGCACGCATGCGCACACCCGCCACCTGGGTTTCAAACTCGCGCTCAAACTGCCCGGCAAAGTGCGACACGTCGGTGGACGTGCCGCCCATGTCAAAACCAATCACCTTGTCGTGACCCGCCAACTGCGCGGTGCGGGCCATGCCCACAATGCCGCCCGCCGGGCCACTCAAAATCGCGTCCTTGCCCGCAAACACCTGCGCGTCCGTCAAGCCGCCCGAAGACTGCATGAACATCAGCTTCACACCCGGCATCTCGCTGGCCACTTGGTCCACATAGCGCCCCAAAATCGGCGACAAGTACGCGTCCACCACGGTGGTGTCGCCCCGGCTGACCAGCTTCATCATGGGGCTGGTCTGGTGCGAGGTGCTGACCTGGGTGAAACCCACCTCACGCGCCAGCCGCGCCGCCGCCAACTCGTGCGCCGTGTGCCGCCAGCCATGCATGAACACCACTGCCACCGAGCGCACACCTTGTTGGTGCGCATCAACCAATTGGGTGCGCAAATGCACCTCGTCGAGCGGCAACAACACCTAACCGTCCACCGCCACGCGCTCCTGCGCCTCCACCACCGCGCTGTAGAGCAACTCGGGCAACACAATCTGGCGGTCAAACAAACGCGGGCGGTTTTGATACGCAATGCGCAGCGCGTCGCCAAAGCCTTGTGTGGTCACCAGCAGCGTGGCTTCGCCCTTGCGCTCCAGCAGAGCGTTGGTGGCCACCGTGGTGCCCATCTTCACGCATTCGACTTGCTCGGGTGTGACCGGCTCGCCGGACTTCAAGCCCAGCAAATGCCGAATGCCCGCCACCGCCGCATCGCGGTATTGCTCGGGGTTTTCAGAGAGCAGTTTGTGCGTGACCAAAGTGCCGTCAGGCCGCTTGCCCACCACATCGGTGAAGGTGCCGCCCCGGTCGATCCAGAACTGCCAACGGTTTTTACCAGCGGGTGTGGTGTGGGATTCGGTCATAAGTCACTCAACAATCAGAATTCAAAAAACCTGGTTCACAAAGAAGCCGCCGCACGCGCCGCCTGGTCGTACATGCCCGAGAGCACACGCAGCAATCGAGCCAGTTCGCCAATGTCACGGTTCAAGCCATCGTCGGCCTTCAGGGCGTCGATCAGGCAGCTTTCGCGGATTTCGCGGTAACGCTGCACATAAGCGCGGCCTTCGTCGGTGGCGGCATAGGTCACGTCCTTGCCATTTTTTTGCGACACCACCACGCCCAGGCCTTGCAGCTTTTTCAGGGCGTAATTCACCAGATGGGTGTCTTCGATGTTCATGATGAAACAGATGTCGGCCAGACGTTTGTCACGCGCACGGTGCGTGACGTGGTGCAGCACCAGCACATCCAAGGGCGTCAAATCCTTCAGGCCCGCAGCCGCCATACAGTGGATGATCCAGCGGTGAAAGGCGTTGCCCGCCACGATCAGGCCGAACTCGAACTCGCTCATCTCGGCGCTGTCGGGCGAGACCAGGTGGGCCGACGACACGATGGGGCTGGCGGCTGATGTGCTCAGGGAATTTTTGCGCGGCATGGGTTCCGTCAAGGCTGGAGAGATGAGAAAGTCTATGCCCGATGCCGACAATTTGCCAACAATTTGTTGACGTTAAGGGAAAACACCGAGCACGGATTGGCTCCGCCTTGCCTACAGTGGGCACCAGACAGATGCACCCGATGCACGCGTGAAGCGGGCACCTTTCTTGCACTGCCCAGTGAACCGTTCACTTCCATCTTTCACAGGAGTTCTCATGCAACGTCGCGCCCTTCACCTCAGCCTGCTGGCTGGCCTGCTCGCTGTTTCCGGCTTTGTGTCGGCCCAAACCAAATGGGACCTACCCGCCGCTTACCCGGCCACCAACTTCCACACGGTCAACATGACGCAATTTGCGGCCGACGTGGACAAAGCATCCGGCGGAAAACTCAAAATCACGGTGCACGCCAACGCGTCGCTGTTCAAGGCCCCAGAAATCAAGCGTGCGGTACAAGGCGGCCAAGCCCAGCTGGGCGAGATTTTGTTGGTTAACTTCCAAAACGAATGGCAACCCTTTGGTGCGGACGGCCTGCCCTTTTTGGCCGACAGCTACGACGAGTCCATGAAGCTTTACAAAGCGCAAAAGCCGCTGCTGGAAAAGAAACTGGCCGACCAAGGCATGATGCTCTTGTACTCGGTGGCTTGGCCTCCACAGGGCATCTACAGCAAGAAACCCATCAACAGCGTGGCCGACCTCAAGGGCATCAAGTGGCGTGCTTACAGCCCCACCACCGCCAAGATCGCTGAACTGGTTGGCGCCCAGCCCGTGACCGTGCAAGCGGCCGAGTTCTCACAGGCCCTGGCCACGGGCGTGGTCGAGTCCACCATGACCTCGGGTGCCACGGGCGTGGACAGCAAGCTGTTCGAGCACCTCAAGTACTACTACGACGTACAAGCTTGGTTGCCCAAAAATGCGGTGATTGCCAACAAGAAAGCCTTTGACGCCTTGGACAAGCCCACACAAGAGGCCGTGCTCAAAGCTGCTGCTGCCGCTGAGACCCGAGGCTGGACCGAGTCTCGCAAAGTCAACACCACCACGCTGGAAACCCTCAAGGCCAATGGCATGACGGTGGCGCCACCTTCTGCGCAACTCAAAGCCGACATGAAAAAAGTGGGCGACGTCATCATGAAAGAGTGGCTTGAAAAGTCGGGTGCCGAAGGCAAGGCCATCGTCGACGCGTTCAACCGCTGACCGCATGCGCCGACTGCTCAACGCCATTTATGCCAGCACCGCCGCCTTGGCGGCGCTGTGCATGTGCGGCTTGCTGTTCATGGTGCTGCTGTCCGTTTTGAGTCGGCAGATCCATGTGCATGTGCCCGGCACCGATGCTTATGCCGGTTACCTCATGGCCGGGGCGGGCTTTTTGGCGCTGGCCCACACCTTGAAGCGTGGTGAACACATCCGCGTGACCTTGGTGCTGGGCTTGTTCAAAGGGGCTGCACGCCGGGGCATGGAGGTCTTCAGCCTGTCGCTGGCCAGCCTGCTGGCTTGTTTGTTCGCCTTCTACAGCTGCCGCTTGGTGTGGCAATCCATCGAGTTCCATGACATCTCGACGGGAAACGATGCCACGCCTTTGTGGATACCGCAGTTGGCCATGGCGCTGGGTACAGTGATTTTTGCGCTGGCCTTTGTGGACGAGCTGGTGCTGGAAATTCGGGGCCAACGCGCCTCCCCCGAAAGCGGCGAAATGCTGCGCAACGAGTGATGGCCCATGAATGACTTGATGATCACAGGGCTCTTGGTCCTGACCTTGTTTCTGATTTTGGGCAGCGGTGTTTGGATTGGCCTCACGCTCTCGGGTGTGGCTTGGGTCGGCATGCAAATGTTTTCGGCCCGCCCCGCCGGGGATGCCATGGCAGTGACCATCTGGGGCTCGGCCTCAACTTGGACCCTGACCGCTCTGCCCCTGTTCATCTGGATGGGCGAGATTTTGTTTCGCACACGTCTGAGCCAGGACATGTTCAAGGGCCTGGCCCCTTGGATGCAGGCCTTGCCCGGGCGCTTGCTGCACACCAATGTGGTGGGCTGCGCCATCTTTGCGGCCGTGTCGGGCTCAAGCGCGGCCACCTGCGCCACGATCGGCAAGATGACCCTGCCCGAGCTGCAAAAACGCGGCTACCCCGAAGACATGGTCATCGGCACCCTGTCCGGCTCTGGCACCTTGGGCCTGTTGATTCCGCCATCCATCATCATGATCGTGTACGGCGTGGCGGCCGATGTCTCGATTGCCCAGCTTTTCATTGCTGGGGTCTTGCCCGGCTTGCTGCTGGCGGGGCTGTTTTCGGGCTACATCATTTATTGGTCACTTCGCCACCCGGACCAGATCCCTCCGCGTGACGCCCCCATGAGCTTCATGCAAAAGCTTGAAGCTTCCAGCAGCCTGATCCCGGTGGTCTTGCTGATTGCGGCGGTGTTGGGCTCCATTTACACCGGCTTTGCCACCGCCACCGAAGCGGCGGCTGTGGGTGTGGTGGGGTCCTTGGCCTTGTCAGCGCTGCAAGGCACGATGAGTTGGTCAGTCTTCAAAGACGCTTTGATGGGCGCCACACGCCTGTACTGCATGATCGCGCTGATCTTGGCCGGGGCTGCGTTTTTGACCTTGTCCATGGGCTACATCGGCCTGCCCCGCCACCTGGCCGAATGGATCGGTGGTCTGGGCCTCAGCCCCTTTGCACTCATCATGGCCTTGATGGTGTTTTTCATCCTCCTGGGCTGCTTTTTGGACGGCATCTCCATGGTGGTGTTGACCATGGGCGTGCTCATGCCCACCGTGCAAAAAGCGGGCATCGACCCGATCTGGTTTGGCATCTTCGTTGTGTTTGTGGTCGAGATGGCGCAGATCACACCGCCCGTTGGCTTCAACCTGTTTGTGCTGCAAGGCATGACGGGCAAGCAACTGCCCTACATCGCCCGGGTGTCGATGCCCATGTTCTTCTTGATGATGGGTGCTGTGTTGTTGATTTATTTTGTGCCAGGCATCGTGACCTGGCTGCCCACCCAGATGAAACTTTGAGCGAAGCGCCAAGTTCATCCTCTATGATTCAACCCGTCCCCAAAGGACGGGTTGTTCATTTGGGCAGTAAGGATTGTTTGTGTTCAAAAATGTGATGGTTTACCGCATCGGCGAGGGCTTTGCGCCCTCCTTGGCCGATGTGCAGTCGGCTCTCGAGCCGGTGCAGTTTGTGGAATGTGGTGCGAGCCAAGACAAATCGATTGGCTGGGTGCCGCCACGTGGCGAGGCGCATGGCCCCTTGGTCGAATCCGTGGCCGGGCAATGGATCATGAAACTCATGATCGAATCCAAGGCGGTGCCGGGCAATGTGGTGCGGCGCAAGGCCGACGAACGCATTGCCGAAATCGAAGCGGCCACCGGACGCAAGCCCGGCAAAAAAGAAAAACGCGAGCTGATGGACGACGTGCTGCTGTCACTGCTGCCACAGGCCTTTGCACGCCAATCCACCGTGCTGGTGTGGATGGACCTGGAAAACCGCCGCTTGGTGCTGAACGCAGGCAGCCAAGGCAAGGCCGATGAAGTCATGTCGGCGTTGATGAACGTGATGGGTGGCCTGTCGGTGTCGCTGATCCAGACCGTCACCTCACCCCAAGCGGCGATGACGCAATGGCTGTTGGCCCCAACACCAGACGAGTGGCCAACAGACCTCACGGTGGAGCGCGAGACCGTGCTCAAGTCCAGCGGCGAAGACGCGGCCAGCGTGCGCTTTACCCGCCACCACCTGGCCAACGACGACGTGCGTAAACATGTGATGGAAGGCAAACTGCCCACCCAACTGGCGCTCAGCTGGGACGGGCGTGTGGCCTTTGTGCTCACAGACACCTTGCAGCTGAAAAAAGTGCAGTACCTCGACGGCGTGATGGACGACTCAGGCACCGACAAAAAAGAAGACCGGTTTGACGCCGACGTGGCCTTGTCAACCGGATTGCTCGGGCCGCTGATCGACAGCCTGATCGACGCCTTGGGTGGTGAAATGGAATTGGGTGTAGCTGCTGCCGACCCGGTGCCAAGCACCACGCGCACCGTGCTCAATTCAACCGTCAACACGGGTGTTGCCGCCGACGAAGAAGACCCGCCGTTTTAAGACCTGCTAATCCACAGCCCAAAGGACCCACCTCATGCTCACGGTGATCGCGATTTGCATTGGCGCCAGTGTGGGGGCGCTGTCGCGCTGGCAGCTGGGCTTGTGGCTCAACCCCGCCAGTGCCGGTCTGATGCCGTTGGGGACACTGGCCGCCAACCTGATTGGCGGTTATCTGGTGGGCGTGTGTGTGGGCGTGTTCCAGCAACTGCCCGACCTGGACCCGGTCTGGCGACTGGCCTTGGTCACCGGCTTTTTAGGCGCCTTGACCACCTTCTCCAGCTTCTCGGCCGAAGTGGTGGCCATGCTGCAACAAGGCCGCTACGCCTTGGCGGCAGGCACCTCATTGCTTCACTTGTTCGGCTCTTTGGCCCTGACGATTCTTGGCAACAAAACAGTCGCAATGTTCTGGGTCCGGTGATCGGGCCTTGGGGGGGTCTGATTGCCAGTGGCATCGGCCCATCAGCAGTGCAAGCGTTCAGACCTCATGCCCAAGCCCAGCGAGCGGTGGTAGATTGAGCACCAGAACTGCAGTAACTGAGACCGAAAAGCATGGCCGCACCTGTTATTGAAACCGACCGATTGATCTTGCGTGCGCATCGCAATGATGACTTTCCTGCGCTGGCAGGCATCTGGGGAGACCCCGCAGTCACCCAATTCATCAGCGGCAAGCCTGCGACACAAGAGGAGTGCTGGGCGCGGCTTCTACGGTATGCCGGGCACTGGGAGTTGCTCGGCTTTGGGTATTGGGCCGTGCAATGGAAGGACGGTGATCAACTCATCGGTGACGTCGGTTTTGCGAACTGGGAAAGAAACATCTGTCCTTCCCTCGATGGTTTGCCGGAAGGCGGTTGGGTGCTCTCAACCGAGGCGCATGGGCGCGGCATCGCCACCGAGGCGGTGAACGCTGCGCTGGAATGGATGGATGCCACGTTCGGCGCCCAGACGACGACGTGCATCATTGGCCCAGATAACACGGCCTCTATTCGAGTGGCTCAGAAGGCGGGGTACCAAGAACACTGCCGATCGGAATTCAAAGGATCCCAGGTGATCCAGTTTCGTCGCCAAGGGGCGTCTTGAATCGGCCTTCTACAGCCACTCGCGCCACACTCACCCCCCACCGCGCTGCATCGTCAAATCAAAACGCTTCATGAAGCGCTGACGCGCATCTTCTTGCACGCCCACAAACACAAAAGAGACGGCCAGCCGCTGCAAGCGCAGCAGCGCGATCACACGCGGAGGCAGGATGCGCCATTGCAGTTGCAGGTGGCCGTCACCGATGTGCACGCAAACTTGTCCTGTACCCAGCTCATAGGCGTGCTCGCCCAAGGCGCGGGGCAAGGCCGTCAGCCATTCGCCTTCGGTGGTGCCCATGTCGCGCTCGAAGCGCTCGGGGTAGTAGGACTGCATGGATCCGGTCGCTGCGTGTGATGAGTTCAACCACCGGCCACGGGGGGCCAGATAGCGAGCACATCGCCTTCGACCAAGGTGGTGGTGCCCCGGTCTTCGGGTTTGATGTATTTGCCGTTGACCAGCACCAGATGCACGAGCTTGGACGGCATGCCAAAAGGCTCGATGATCTGGCTGATGCTGGACTCCTGCGCCACATCCAGCGTGACCTGGTTGCTGCGCCGGGCTTCGGGGGGCAAGTAGTCGGTTAGCGTGGCAAACAGTTTGAAAGTGATGTTCATGCGCAGATTGTCGCTTCAGCGGCGGCGTGCGTCTTGCGCACCGCTCCATCGCCCTTGGCCCTGTGCGCAATCGAGGTAAGCGTCCACCAGTTTGGTCGGGTCGTGCATCAGGCGGTCTTTCCAGTCGCCCAAGTGCACCTGGCCTTCGACCAGGCCACGCATCACGCCCACATGCTCAGTCCAGCCCACGCTGTTGCAACCGACCATCACATCGTCCTTGAACTGCAAGCTCAGGTGGCGACCCGCAGCCTTGTCGGTCAACACGGCCGATTGACCACCGGCCACGCCTTCCCAGTTGCCAAAACTGGTCGAGATCAAACCCAAGGTGTCGAGCACGTTGATTTGTGTGACGCCTTTGAGCTCGGTCTTTTGGCCCAGCATGTTGAGCGCGGCCACACGGGCCTGCTCGGCCGCGTTGGGCTGGATGGCGCTCACAATCGTTTTGCCGCTGACCATGTCAAACGCTTCAGCGCAGTCGCCAGCGGCATAAATGCCGGGCACATTGGTTTGCAGGTGCTGGTCGGTCAACACGCCTTGCAGGCAGGTGATGCCGCTGTCCTTCAAAAAGCCAATCGCTGGGCGCACGCCCGTGGCGCTGATGACCAGATCGGCCTCGACGGTTTGGCCGTTGGACAAGCGGACCTGCAGCGGGCCACCCGCTTCGTCAGACCCCAAGCCCACCGCAGAAGCCAACTTGCCGAGCAAGCCTTTTTCAGCACCTTGGTTGATGGCTTCGACCTTGGTGCCGGTGAACACCTGCACGCCTTTGGCCTCGCACCAGTCGCGGATCATGCCGCCCGCCACCGGGCCCATCATGCGGGGCACCATGCGATCACCCATCTCGACCACGCTGAGCTTGACGCCACGCGCGGCCAGCGCTTCCATGATGATGCAGCCAATGAAGCCTGCGCCCATCTGCAGCACACGGGCACCAGGCTTGGCCAGCGCCTGAATAGCGCGGGCGTCTTCCAACGTCCAGCACGGGTGCACGCCGGGCAAGTCCATGCCCGCAATCGGTGGGCGCACAGGGTGTGAGCCGGTCGCGATCAACAACTTGTCAAAAGCCATCGACTGGCCGTTGTCCAGATGCACGGTTTTGCCTGCAGCGTCCACACGCGTCACCTTGGCCTTGACTTGCGTGATGCGCATATCGTCAAAGTGGGTGGCGCTCTTGCGCAGGTAGGTGCCCTGCTCTTCAATGTTGCCGATCAGCAAATAAGGGATGGCCATGCGTGAATACGGCGCATCGGGCTCGTCACCCACCAGGGTGATGGTGTCGGCGGGGGCGTGCTTGCGCAGGGTCTCGGCGGCGATGACACCGGCAGGGCCTGCGCCCAAGATGACGTGGTGGGTCATGAATCGGACTCCAGAAACAGGTAGCGGCCCGCAGGCCGCTTGGATTCCTGTAGAAGCGCACCCCTATGGTGAAGGCTTCACGAGCAGGCGCTCGCTCCTACAGGGGCAAGGTCACAAACCCAGACGTTCCCGGGTGGCCGATGTCGGACGGCCTTCGCCATCCCAGCCGCGGGCGTCGTAGTACTTGGGCAGCATTTCGTCCAACTTGCTGACCATGCCTTTGCCGGGGCCGGTTTTAGCGGCTTCGTTCATCAGGCGTTTAGGCAGGTTGTCGTCGGCTTTGGTGAAACCAGCAGCGTTATTGAAGTCGCGCTACATGTTCCAGATGCGCTCGCCAATGTGGTTCAAGTGCTCCATGGTGAACTCTTCGCCGCAAGCGGCTTGCACCTGAGGGGCCACGTCAGCCAAGGTCCAGGCAAAGCTGGTGAACACGCAAATACCGGCCGAGTCAAAGGCAGCTGTCGCGTCTTGGAAGGCCTTGACCAATTCAGGCTTGCCTTCGTGCTCGGTGGGCTCGGTCTTGACCGGGATGCCCAGCACTTCAGACGCGATGGTGTAGCCGCGCAGGTGGCAAGCACCACGGTTGGACGTGGCGTAAGCCAAGCCAATGCCTTGGATCACACGACCGTCATAGGCGGGGAACTCTTGGCCTTTGACGCTCATGGACAGGTCGGGGTGGCCGTATTTGGCGGTCAGGCGCTTGGAGCCCATGCCAATTTCCTTGCCAAAACCGATGCCCTTGGCGGTCATGTCGACAAACTCGCACAGCGCTTCGGCCGAGCCAAACGGGGCTTCCACACCGATTTGCTCTTTGGTCAGCACGCCCATTTCATAGAGCTCCATGACGGCACCGATGGTGGCACCGAAGCTGATCGGGTCAAAGCCTTCTTCGTTGCAGATCATGTTGGCATACTGCAGGGCTTCCAAGTCTTTCACGCCGTTGGCTGCGCCCAGCGCCCAAGCTGCTTCGTATTCCAAGCCGCCGTTGGCGCCCCAGTACTCAGGCTTGTTCTTGACCGAGAAGTGGCCCTCGTCCATCTTGCTGATGCGGCCGCAAGCAATGGTGCAACCAAAACAGGCTTGGTTGGTCACCAGGTGCTTTTTGCCATCGGTCTCGCGGGGCGTGACCATGGCTTCAGCCGAGATGTCTTTGGCGCTTTCAAACTGCACGTCGCGGTGGTTGCGTGTGGGCAAGCCCCCCACTTCGTTGATCACGTTCATCAGCACCTGGGTGCCGTAAGCGGGCAAGCCCTGGCCCGTGACCGCGTTGTCGGCCAACACCTTTTTGGCGGCCTTGGCCGCAGCCATGAACGCCTTGGGGTCTTTCATGTTGCCCACGCCCTTGGTGCCGCGCACCGCGATGGCTTTGAGGTTCTTGCTGCCCATGACGGTGCCCACGCCCGAGCGGCCAGCCGCGCGGTGCAAGTCGTTCACCACGGCGGCATAGAGCACGCCGTTTTCACCGGCTTTGCCGATGCTGCAAACGCGCAGCAAGGGGTCTTGCAAGCTGGACTTGAGGATTTCCTCGGTCTTCCAGACACTTTGGCCCCAGAGGTGGCTCGCATCACGCAACTCGGCTTCGTCGTCGTTGATGTGCAGGTACACAGGCTTGGGCGAAGCGCCTTCAAAAATGACCATGTCCCAACCGGCCATTTTGAGCTCAGCGCCCCAATAGCCACCCGAGTTGGAGCAAGCGATTGCACCGGTAAGCGGGCTCTTGGTGATGACAGTGTAGCGGCCGCCTGTGGAGGCCATGGTGCCAGTCAGTGGGCCGGTGGCCCAGACGATTTTGTTGTCAGCCGACAGGGGGTCGACTTTGGGGTCGATCTCGCTGATCAGGTATTTGCTTCCCAGACCGCGCGAACCCAGGTAGGCTTTGGCCCACTCCATGTTCAGAGGTTCGGATTTGACGGTGCCAGCCGTGAGGTTGACGCGGAGAATTTTTCCAGCCCAAGACATGTTGATGCTCCTAGTGGGGGGATTTAAGAGGCCGAGGGCTGATTGCCCAACTTGTCGGCCCACTGCTTCATTTTGTCGATGCCGGTCCAGTTGGCGTCCACGAATGTGATGGCGCCAGTTGGGCAGGCGTCGGCGCAAGCCGGATCGCCACCGCACAGGTCGCACTTTTGCACCTTACCGGTCTCTTGCACATAGTTGATCGTGCCGAATGGGCAGGCAATGGTGCAGACCTTGCAGCCCACGCAGGTGGACTCGTTGACCACTTTGGCGCCGGTGGCTTTGTCCACGGTGATGGCCTCCACTGGGCAGGCATGCAGACACCAAGCCTCGTCGCACTGGGTGCAGGTGTAGGGCACTTTTTTGCCAGTGTGGTGGAAGTCGAACACCTTGATGCGGGATTTGGAGGTGGCGTATGTGCCGTAGTTCTCGAAAGAACAGGCCATTTCGCACTGCAAGCAGCCGGTACATTTGTCCGGATTGATGTGCAGGACTTTCTGCATGTGTGTCTCCTGTGAGGTGTCGGACTTTTCAAGCCCACGCTTATGAATCAAAATGCATAGCCATTGTTGGTGATTAGCCCTGCAAACCGATACGGATTAACCCTAGGTTTTTCAGGGTTGTCCTCAAAAATTCTCAGCTTGATACACATCTGACATGCCCCTGACCGCCCACCACAGCGACCGCTTGCAGCGGATTGAACAAGCCCGTGACCTGGTGTTTCAGGGGCGATCCGAGGCACAGGCCAGCGGCGTGTCCCCTTGGATTGCCCAGTCCTGGCAGCGCTGCCTGTCCATGGGCCTGCAGCCGGGCCAGGCGGTGGGTTTTGACGCCATCTCAGCCCAGCACATGCGCCGCGTGCAAGAAGCCAGCCGCCCCCTGGTGCAAGCGGCCCAGCCCGTGCTGGCCGAGCTGGCTCGGGCTATTGCCGATATTCGATATTTCGCCATCCTGACCAATGCCCAAGGCATCGTGGTCGACGTGCATGGCCCGGTGGACCGGCAAGACCGCCGTGCCGAGGTGATTGCCCGTGTGGGCGTAGACCTGTCTGAAAAAGCCGTAGGCACCACGGCGATCAGCGCTGCCCTGACCGAATTGCAGCCGGTGTGGTTGCACCGAGGCGAGCACTTTTTTCAGGACACAGGGATCTACAGCTGCGCCGGGGCACCCGTGTTTGGCCCGGATGGCCTGTGCGCTGGCATGCTGGACCTGACGGGCATCGAAACCACCGAGCGCCCAGCCCTCAAACACCTGGTGCGCCGCTCGGCCCGCAGCATCGAAAACAGCTGGCTGCTGTCCACCGACCATGCGTTGGTGCTGCGCCTGAATTGGCCCGGCAACCAGCCCGGTGACGACAGCGATGGGCTGATCACACTCGACCACAACGGACAGATCGTGGGGGCCAACCCCACGGCGCGGCAAATGCTGTCCATGTCACCGGGAAGCGACGGGCAAACGCAGCACGTCAGCGAAGTGTTCGCCTCGCCCTGGGAAAACCTGTTCGACGCGGCCAGCCGCCAAGCCAGTGCGCAAGAGTTGCCGCTGTGGTCTGGCCTGCGTTTACAAACACAAGCTTTGCGCCCGGGTGCCCGCCCAGCAGCCGCCCACAGCGCGAAGACTTCAGAACGTGCACAGGCGATGGCCAAACCCCTCAAGGATGTGCAGACGGACATGATCCGAGAAGCCGTCCAACAAGCGCGTGGCAACGTCGCCGAAGCCGCACGCAGCCTGGGCATCAGCCGCGCCACGGTTTACCGCAAACTCGGCTTGCCCAAAAGCTGATCTGGCCTCAGATCACTGGCCCGCATTTGGGAAGAACAGCTGCTCGCCACCAATTTTGTAGTCGGCAATCACGCCCTGCCCTGCGGCCGAGGTGATCCAGTCCACAAATTTCTGTGCATCGGCCTGTTTGACATGGGCGTGCTTGGCC
>JAKFXJ010000066.1 GCA_021731425.1 Limnohabitans sp.
ACAGGGATGCCATGTTCAATGGCGGCGGGCACATCCACGCCGTCATAGCCCACACCAAACACCGCGACCACTTTGGCGTTGGGCAGTTGCGAGAGCAGGCTGCGCGGTACGCTGGCCTCGCCCGTACCGGCGACACCCACGATGCGGGGGGCCAGGGCGGCAAAGGCGGCCGGGTCGGTCACATGGGTGCGGTCATGCACCGTGTACAGCGACTCCAGGGCTTTTTGGTAGAAGGGGTGCAGTTTGGCCACGGCCAGCACATCGGGTTTGGACAATTCGCAACTCCTGCTTGTCGCTTTTGGACAGCGCTGTCCAAGAGGCTTAAAAAAAATGGCACCCAGATCAACAGCCGTTTCAATGGCTAGCTCTGGGAAATCCGCTTCTGGCAAGATTTGTCTTCAAAATCTGCGGGATAGCGCTATCCTATAGACCTAATGGCCCAAAAATTCTACGGATAAACCCTTGCCCAGCCCCCTTGCCCAGCCCCGAAAACACCGCGCTTCCGGCCGCGTGACCCTGAGCGATGTGGCCCGCGCCGCGGGCGTGAGCCCCAGCACCGTCTCGCGGGCGCTGCGCGGGGAACGTGCGGTGGACCCGGCCTTGATCGAGCGCGTCACGGCTGTGTCGGACATGCTCGGCTACGTGCCTGACCCGGCGGCCAGGGCCTTGGCCTCGCAGCGCAGTGACCATGTGGGCATCTTGATTCCACTGCTGTCCAACGCCTTGTTTGTGGACCTGCTTGACGCTGCGCAGACCCGTTTTCGCGCGGCGGGCTACCAGACCCTCATGGGCGTGACGCACTACAACCCCAGTGAAGAAGAGCAACTGCTGCGCGAGCAATTGCTGCACCGCCCGGCCGGTTTGCTGGTGACCGGGCTGGACCACAACCCGGCCACTCGCCAGCTGATGGCCCGCAGCCAGGTGCCCTGCGTGCACCTGATGGATTTGCCGGCCAGCGACGGCGAAGCCTTGTATTGCGTGGGCTTTCGGCAAACCGATGCAGGCGTTGCCATGACGCGCCACCTGCTCGACACGGGCCGCCGCCGCATCGCCTTTGCCGCGGCACAACTCGATCCGCGCGTGATGCAGCGTCTGTACGGCTGGCGTCACGCCTTGCAAGAGGCGGGTGTGTTCGACCCCACTCTCGAATTCCTCAACCCTGCACCCTCATCTCTGGCTTTGGGGGGCTTGATGTTCGAGCAAATCATGCAGCAGCGCCCGGCCGTGGATGCCATCTTTTTTTGCAACGACGACTTGGCCCAAGGCGCCTTGATGGCGGCGTTGCGCATGGGTGTGTCGGTGCCAGATCAGGTCGCGATTGCCGGCTTCAACGACCTGACCGGCAGTGACCAAATGTTGCCTCCGCTGACCACCGTTCGCACCCCACGAGCACGCATTGGCGAGGCAGCGGCCGACATGCTGCTGAGCCTGATGCGCGGTGAGGAACCCGAGCAGCCCCAGCTGGACCTGGGCTTTGAGATCGTGCAGCGCCAAAGCAGCTGAGGTGCTTTTAAACCTTGATGCCTGGCCCATGCAGCACATGGATCAAGGGCTCGCCCCGGCTCAAGCGGCCGATGTTCTCGGCCAATGTTTCCTGGCGACGGCGCACCGTGCCGGCCGTCCAGCCCGACATGTGTGGTGTCATCAGCACATTGTCCAAGCCCGCAAAATCGAACTTTGACGGTGCGCATTCGCTGTGTGTGGGGGTGGGGTACTGGTACCAGGTGTCGATGACGGCACCCCCAATTTGACGCGATTTCAGGGCCTCGTAAAGCGCGGATTCATCGATCACCGCACCTCGGCCCACGTTGAGCAGCACCGCATCGGGCCGCATGGCGGCCAAGGTCGACGCGTTCACCAGGCCCTTGGTGTTGTCGGTCAGCGGCAGGCTGACCACCACCGCATCGGCGCTGGCCATGAAGGTGTGCAATTCGTCCAGGGTCCAGCTGTGGTCCACCATGGGGTGGCTAACGGGGCTGCGGTTGGCCACATGCACCCGCATGCCAAAGGCCTTTGCGCGGTGGGCGATGGCCTGCGCGATGTGCCCAAAGCCGAGCAGGCCCAGGGTTTGCGCCCCCATTTCGGTGCGCAGTGCGGTCGGGCGACCGGCCCAAAACGTCCACTGGCCTTGGCGCAAGTCCTGGTCAGCGCGGACCAGTGGCACATGGCGCGTCAGCAAGGCGGCCATCACGTACTCGGCAATCGCGTTCTCGTGCCCAAAGCAATTGGCCAGTGTGCAGTGCGCGGGCAGCAGCGCGGTCGAGATGGCGTCGGTGCCCGCCGCCGGGGCATGGAAAAGCCGCGCCTTCAGGGGTTGGGGCATGGCGCTGTGCAGCTGAATGCCGATCACCACGTCCGCGTTTTCATACAGCGACTGCTCGCCCGGTTGGTTCAGCCCATCACTCAAATCGCTGATGCGGTGCTGCGGTGCGATCAGTGCTTCAAAACCCTGGCGAAAATTGGCCGCATTCTGGCCATGGAAAACGATGTTCAAAGGGGCGGTGTTCATGGCGTTGGGTGGGGATGAAAAACTTGGCTTTCAGTCTATGTCACGGACCTTGGGTCAAGCTGTTGGCTCGGCGACAATCGGGCCTTGTTGTTTTGAGAAAAGGCCCCGGCCATGCAAGCCCTGAAAAAAGTCATTCTGTTCACCGACACCGACGGCCGTGCCCGTTTTCGTGACGAAGAAGTGCCCCTGAGCGAGGGCACCCCACAAAGCCGTTTGTCGGCTCTGATGGCGGCCAGTGCTTGCCAGTTGCGCCAAAGTCCGGTGGGCTTTCGCAGCACATTCCACTGCACGGGCCACCCGCAGTGGCTGTTTGTACTGGGCGGGCAAATGGAGATCTTTTTGCAAGACGGCAGCTCGCGCACCTTTGGTCCCGGCGAGTTCTTTTACTCGGCCGACACCTTGCCCGAAGGGGCCACATTCGATGCCACAGTGCACGGTCATTGGAGCCGCCAAGTCGGCCCCGACCCCTTGGTGACCTTGTTCGTGCGCGACTGATTTTTGCCACCCTTTGGGGCAAAAAAAGAGCCCGCTTGAAGCGGGCTCTGTTCATGGGGCAGGGGGCTGATCAGCGACCGAAGCCGCCTCGGCCTCCGCCACCACCATTGCCGCCGCGGTTGCCACCGCCACCGTAGCCACCACCGCCGTGACGGCGGCCACTGCTGGCCAGGCTGTCGATGCTGGTGCGGGTCGGGTCAGGCTGGCCACTGGTGCGCACAGGCTTGCGGTTGGGCAAGTCCAGGCGTGCAAACTGCGTGGTTTTGAGCGGGTCAATGTGGCGTGGCAATTCGTCGCCATCATCACGGCGACGGTCTTGACCGCCACCTTGACCACCTTGGCCGCCACGGGCAGGGCCACGGCCTTCAGGACGTGGGCCGCGCGGTGCGGGACGGCCTTGGCCGTCGGCCCGGTTGTCAAAGCGCGGATCGCCGCGCTGGCCTTGTCCACGACCGCCTTCGCGGTTGCCGTCACGGCCACCTTCTCGGCGGCCATCGCCCTGGCCTTCAAAGCGGGGGGCGCCTTGTGGACCATTGCGGCGGGATGGGGGCGGTGCATTGCGCGAAGGACGGGGCTGGCCCTGACCTTCTGCGCGGGGTTGGCGTTGACCGCCACCGCCACCGCCACCACCGACTGCGACTTTGTTGTCACGGATGCGTTGCATCATGTCCTGGCGTGCGGCTTTGGCAGCTGCTGCCATCACGTCGCGGCTAGGGGGCTTGCCTGCGCCGCCCCACAAAGTCTGGCGACCCATGGCGATGGGCTCGGCCACTTCGCCTGGCTCGGGGCCAAAGCCTTCGAGCAATTGAACTGGAATCTCTTGCTTGGTGAAGCGCTCGATGTCCATCATGAAGCCTTCTTCGTCCAAGCAGACCAAGCTGACGGCCTCGCCGCTGGCGCCCGCGCGGCCGGTGCGGCCAATGCGGTGCACGTAGTCTTCGGATACGTTCGGGATTTCAAAGTTCACGACGTGTGGCAAGTCTTCGATGTCGATGCCGCGTGCTGCAATGTCGGTGGCCACCAAAGCACGGATCTCGCCGCTCTTGAAACCGGCCAGCGCTTGTGTGCGGGCGGTTTGGCTCTTGTTGCCGTGCAGGGCCATGGCTTTCACGCCATTTTTGGTCAGGAAGTCGGCCACATTGTTGGCGCCGAACTTGGTGCGGGTGAACACCAAAACCTGGCTCCAGTCGTGCTTCTGTATGATGTGCAACAACACGTCTTTTTTCTTGCTGCGGCCCACAGGGTGGATCACTTGCGTGATGCGCTGCACGGTGGTGTTGCTGGGCGTGACTTGGATGCTTTGCGGGTTCTTGAGCAGGTTGCCCGCCAATTCGCGGATCTCGTCGCTGAAGGTGGCCGAGAACAGCAAGCTCTGCTTGTCTTTGGGTACCAGGGCCAGCACTTTTTTCACGTCGTGGATGAAGCCCATATCCAACATGCGGTCGGCTTCGTCGAGCACCAAAATTTCGATGCTCGACAAGTCCAGGAAACCCTGGCCTTGCAAGTCCAGCAGACGGCCGGGTGTGGCCACCAGAATGTCCACGCCTTTTTTGACTTTGCTGATTTGCGGGTTCATGCCCACGCCACCAAAAATCACGGTGGAGTCGAGTTTCAGGTATTTGCCGTAGTCGCGCACCGACTCTTCGACCTGAGCGGCCAATTCACGGGTGGGCGTGAGCACCAAGGCGCGGATGGCTTTGCCGCCAAAGCGGTTTTGGCCGGGCTCACTCAGGCTCAGCTTGTGCAGCATGGGCAGCGTGAAGGCGGCGGTTTTGCCGGTGCCGGTTTGCGCACCTGCGAGCAAGTCTTGTCCGGCCAAAACGGCGGGAATGGCTTGAGCCTGAATAGGCGTGGGGGTGTCGTAGCCGAGCTCGCGCACAGCTTGCATGATGGCCGGGGCCAGATTCAATTCTTCAAAGTTCATTTTCGGAGCGCCATGTCCGGCGCTGGGTGTCGACTCAATCAACTGCTGTTGGCAGTGACCAGTGTGGGTCGACAAGTCTTAAGGTGGGCATGGAAACCGCAGGCGCTTGTTTTGAGCGTTGCCTAGGTCAGGCCCCAGCAGAAGTGCTGATGCTGGGGCAACTGGAGGCCTCAGCGAGGTGCATTGTCGCACAAAGCGAATCTGGCGCTTTTTATGTGACTCTGGTGTGGCCGTTGTCGCTTGTGCGTCATGGGTTCAAACCCCAATTCAAAGCTGAACGCAGCGGCCCTAGACTGAATACGCAAAGCCGCACACAAACCCCAGAGATACAGCCGATGACACAGCCATCCAAAACACCACGCCGCCAATTTTTGCTGGCCTCCACAGCCCTTGCCGCCAGCCTCAGCGGCATGGTTTTTGTGGGCAAGGCCCAAGCCCAAGCCGCACCCTGGCCGGCCAAGCCCATCAAGATCGTGGTGGCTTTTCCGCCCGGTGGCCTGACGGATGCATATGCCCGCAATTACGGCGACTACCTCAGCACCCGATTGGGCGTGCCGGTTGTCATTGAGAACAAACCCGGCGCGGGGGCCATCATTGGCATTGACGCGGTGGCCAAATCACCACCGGACGGTTACACCTTTGTCATGAGCACCTCGGGCACTTTTTGGCAAAACAGGGTGCTCTACGCCAAGCTGCCTTACAACCTAGACAAAGACCTGACGCCCGTGACCGTGTTCCCATCCGGGCCGCTGGTGGTGGGCATCAACGACAAGATCCCCGCCAAGAACATGGCCGAGTTCGTGGCTTGGGCCAAAAAGAACCCGACCTCCATGGGCACTTATGCACCAGGGTCTTATCCGCACATGCTTGCTGACCAGACCAACCGCCAGCAGAGCACCAAAATCCAGTCGGTGCACTACCGGGGCGAAGCGCCCATGTGGCTCGATGTGGCCTCGGGCCAGTTGCAAATCGCGGTGGGCAGTTACCAAGCCTTCAATGCCGTGGCCACCCGGGGCGTGCGTGCTATTGGCGTGACCGGCAGCTACCGCTCGCCCAAACTGCCCGATGTACCCACGCTCACCGAGCAAGGCAACACCGAAAAACTGGTCACGCTCGAAGGTGGCCTGCCCCTGGTGGCGCCAGCGGGTACGCCTGAGGCCGTGCTCAAACGCATGGCGGATGAAGCCGTGGCCTGGTCAAACACCGAACGCGCCGCCAAGCTGCGCGAAACCTTCGCCATCCCCAACAAACCCAAAAATCTGGCCGACACCCGCAAAGACTGGGAGGGCGAAGTGCCCGTCTGGATCAAGTTGGCGGTGGATTTGGGCATCAAGCTCGACTGATCGTCTTTGGGCAGGCTCTGTTGCGTCTCTTTGGCCTCCAACGGGAGCCGTCCTCGGACGCGGTTTAATCTCGGCTTATGAACAAAATTGACCAGATGAGTTTTTTCGGCTTTGAGGCCGAATCTGCCGAAAAACCGGCCCAGCCCGCTAAGGCCTCAAAGTCTGTCAGCCCTCCGGCCAAGGCGGTGATAACTGCCGAGGTCGTTGCGGTGGTTCCTGAGGCCGTGCACCTTGAGGACGTGCCTCTGCCAGAGGCTCCCGCAGCTGCACCCTTGCTGGCGCAGGCCAGCGACCCGGAAGCCATGGCCCAGGCCTTGGCGCAGCACCCCGACTTTCGTGTTTTGCGGCGTCTGGTGCCGCGCACCGACTATGGGCCGGTGAACGGGCAAGCCACCCAGCGCGTGATCGTGCTCGACACCGAAACCACCGGGCTGGACAGCAAAAGCGAAAAAGTCATTGAGCTGGCCATGTTGTCGGTGTTGGTCGATACCGCCTCGGGTCTGCCTGTGGGGCCTGTCACGGTTTATGAATCCTTCGAAGACCCGGGCCGGCCGATTCCACCCCAGATCACCGAAATCACCGGCATTGACGACAGCATGGTGCAGGGCCAACGCATCGACGACGCGGCCGTGAACGCCTTGGTGCAAGCGGCCGATTTGGTGGTGGCGCATAACGCCGGGTTTGACCGTCCCTTTGTAGAGGCGCGTTTCCCGGTATTTGCGGCCAAAGCTTGGGGCTGCTCTTTTCAAGGCATTGACTGGAAAAAAGAGGGCAGCGGCTCGGCCAAGCTGGAGTTTTTGGCGTCCGAGCGCGGCTGGTTTTACGATGCGCACCGGGCGCAGGTGGATTGCCATGCTTTGCTGCAGGTGTTGTCCTCGCCCTTGGCTGACGGCCAAACTGGTCTGTCCCGCTTGTTGGCCGGGGCAGGGCAGACCCGCTACAAGCTGCGGGCCACGGGGGCGCCGTTTGAGTCCAAAGACAAACTCAAAGCCCGGGGCTACCGTTGGGACGGCGAAGGCCGGGTCTGGTGGTGCAGCTTGGCCTCGGACGATCTGCTGGATGGGGAGTGCGACTGGTTGCGTGCCGAGGTCTATGGCCAGCGCAGCGCCCGGGTGCAACTGGAAGCGATGGACAGCCGGGTGCAGTTTTCTAGCCGTTCGGGACCGGTGAGCGAGCGTTCGGTTTGATTTTTGCCGGTTTGTCCGACAAGCTGGGATAATGCCGGGTTGCACACACCGCACCTGATTCCTTCAGCAGGCATGCGGCGCAGAGCGGGCTCCCTGGGGGTGCACGTTCTCTGCCTACTTTTATTCAGGTTTACACATGGCTCAATACGTATTTTCGATGAACCGGGTTGGCAAGATCGTGCCGCCCAAACGTCACATCCTCAAAGACATTTCTTTGTCTTTCTACCCCGGCGCCAAGATCGGCGTGCTGGGCACCAACGGCTCGGGCAAGTCCACTTTGCTCAAGATCATGGCGGGCATCGACAAGGAAATCGAAGGCGAAGCCATCCCCATGGCGGGCCTGAAAATCGGGTATCTGCCGCAGGAACCTGTGATGGACGCCGAGCAGACCGTTCGTGAAGCGGTGGAAAGCGGCATGGGCGAAGTCAAGGCCGCGCAGGCCCGCCTGGAAGAGGTGTATGCGGCTTACGCCGAAGAGGACGCCGACTTTGACGCCCTGGCCGCCGAGCAGGCCAAGCTCGAAGCCATCATCTCCACCGCAGGGGACGCGTCTGAGCACCAACTCGAAATCGCCGCCGATGCGCTGCGTCTGCCCCCATGGGACGCCATCATCGGCAAATTGTCGGGCGGTGAAAAGCGCCGTGTGGCCCTGTGCCGTTTGCTGCTCTCGCGCCCCGACATGCTGCTGCTCGACGAGCCGACCAACCACTTGGACGCCGAATCGGTGGACTGGTTGGAACTGTTCTTGCAGCGTTTTTCGGGCACCGTGGTGGCCATCACCCACGACCGTTACTTCTTGGACAACGCCGCCGAGTGGATTTTGGAGCTCGACCGGGGCTCCGGCATTCCGTACAAAGGCAACTACTCCAGCTGGTTGGAGCAAAAAGACGCCCGTTTGGCCACCGAGCAGCGCACCGAAGACGCCCGCTCCAAGGCCATGAAGAAAGAATTGGAGTGGGCGCGTGCCAACCCCAAGGGCCGTCAGGCCAAGAGCAAGGCCCGTTTGGCCCGCTTCGAAGAGTTGAGCGACCACGAATACCAAAAGCGCAACGAAACCCAGGAGATTTTCATTCCTGTGGCCGAGCGTTTGGGCAATGAAGTGTTCGAGTTCAAGAACGTGAGCAAGTCTTTTGGCGACCGTTTGCTGATCGATAACCTGAGCTTCAAAGTGCCTGCGGGTGCCATCGTCGGCATCATCGGCCCCAACGGCGCCGGTAAATCGACCTTGTTCAAATTGATTTCTGGCAAAGAGCAGCCTGACAGCGGTGAAGTCACCATAGGCCAGACCGTGAAGATGGCCTTTGTGGACCAGAACCGTGACGACCTGGACAACAACAAAACCGTGTGGGAAGACGTCTCGGGTGGCCTGGACATCATCAACGTGGGCAAGTTCCAGATGGCCAGCCGTGCGTATTGCGGCCGCTTCAACTTCAACGGCGGCGACCAGCAAAAGAAGGTCGGCATGCTGTCGGGTGGTGAGCGCGGCCGTTTGCACTTGGCCAAGACGCTGATTGAAGGTGGCAACGTGTTGCTGCTGGACGAGCCCTCGAACGACTTGGACGTGGAAACTTTGCGTGCGTTGGAAGACGCGTTGCTGGAATTCGCAGGCTCGGTCATGGTCATCAGCCACGACCGCTGGTTCCTGGACCGCATTGCCACCCACATCCTGGCCGCCGAAGGCGACAGCCAGTGGGTGTTCTTTGACGGCAACTACCAAGAGTACGAAGCCGACAAGAAAAAGCGTCTGGGCGAAGAGGGTGCCAAGCCCAAGCGCGTGCGCTTCAAGGCTTTGAAGTAATCCGCCGCTTGACAAAACACAACGGGCCCCTTGGGGCCCGTTGTTGTTGGTGGGTCAGGCTGGACTGACCGCTGGTTGGGTGGGAGCGCTGTGGATCAGCCCGCGCTGTGTCGGCTCAGGTGATCAAGCACTTCCTGGCGCAAGGCTTCCAGTTGGGGTGACAGCTGTGCGTAGGCCGTGCGCAACTCGCTGGCCTCGGCGTGTTTGCTCATGCCTTCGACCTGGACCACCAGCTCGACCAGGCTGTCCACACAAAACACGGGCGTGAAGCCCTTGAGCTGGTGCAGGATGCGGTTGGCGGCATACACCTCGCCTTTGTCCAGCAGCTCCTGCAGCCGTGGCAGGTCGTCGCTCAGGGTTTGCTGCAGCGTTTTGAGCAGGGACAACACGCCATTAGCATCACCAATGAACTCCATGGCCCGTTCAATGGACAAATAGATGGGCTGAGGTGTTTGGCTCATGAAACGATGTTACAAGTGAATACAAAAATCACGTAAGCAAATGAAACGTGTGAACTGTGTATTTTAGTCAAGCAAACCGGGCAAACCCGTCTCGGGTTCAAAACGTTTGTCTTTGAACATCAAACGGCTGGGGCCAGGAAAGGCCGCTTGCCGGACCGAGTGCCGCGGATCGCCCGGGTAACAGATGGTGCGGATGCCGTCTTGGTCAAAGGGTTCCGGCTCGATGACGGGGGGGCGGCGGTTTTGTGCCTCGGCCAGCACGCTTTGGGCGTGCGGGTGTCGGCTCAGGTGCACCAAACTCATGATTTGGGGCGGCGCCAACTCGATCTCGCGGTCCCAGTAGCGCAACAGCGCCTCGCGGGGCTGGATCCACAGCGCTTCGGTGGCCTCAAAGTTGTCGTGCTCGGCCAGCTGGTCATCGGGCACCTGGGTCACAAAAAACGGGTGTCAAAACGCTTGTTGGTCACCGAAGCTTGGCGCGGTGTGATCCAGCGGCACCAGGGCAGCAGGGGCTCGGTGTGCAAGGCCAAGGCCTGGGCCGCAAAGGCCTCGTGCCAGCTCTGGCCGCTGCGCAGGGCTTGTAACAGAGCCTGGGCTTGGGTCTGCGCATGCGGGGCGCAACCGAGCAGCACCCGACACTCTTCATAGGCTTCGCGCATGGCGGCGACAAACAGGCCCGCGGCGCGTTCTCCCGGAATATCGGGTTCGTTCAGCCTTTGGTTCAAGGTGGCGCTGCCCTGGCTCAGGCGCTGAAGCCAGGCCGGGTTCTGGTCTTCCAAGTCAAGTTTGCCACCCGGGAACACATACGAACCACCCAGCACATTGGAGGCCTGGTGCCTGCGCATCAGCAGCACCTGCAAGCCGCCGGGGCCATCGCGCAGCATCACCACGGTGGCGGCGTCCAGAGGGGGGGCGGTCAGGATGGTGGTATTCAGTTCCATGAGGATGTCAATCGGGTAACAGGTGGTGCCCGGGGGCTGGTTTAAAGTCCGTGCACAGCGGGCTGCAGGGTCATTGGGGCCAGATTAGCAGATGAAACCGGTCAGCCCCGTCATTCAATGTCACAAGGAAAACACATGAGCATCGATTTCAAAGGCCGCGTGGCCATCGTCACGGGCGCAGGCGGCGGCTTGGGCAAGCAGCACGCGCTGGCGCTGGCCGCACGCGGGGCCAAAGTGCTGGTCAATGACTTGGGCGGGGATGTGCATGGCGAGGGTGGCTCGGTGTCGGCTGCGCAAGCCGTGGTCAATGAAATCCGCGCAGCCGGTGGCGAAGCCCTGGCCAACGGCGCATCGGTCACCGACTTTGAGGCCGTCAAGGCCATGGTGCAGCAGGCGGTGGACGCCTGGGGCCGGGTGGACATTTTGGTGAACAACGCGGGCATATTGCGCGACAAGAGCTTTGCCAAGATGGAATTGGCCGACTTCAAACTGGTCATGGACGTGCACGTCATGGGCGCGGTGCATTGCACCAAGGCGGTGTGGCCGATCATGCAGGCGCAAAACTATGGCCGCATCGTGATGACCACCTCATCCAGCGGTCTGTATGGCAACTTTGGCCAGGCCAATTACGGCGCGGCCAAAATGGCTTTGGCGGGCCTGATGCAAACATTGTCCATTGAGGGTGAGAAAAACCACATCCGCGTGAACTGCCTTGCCCCCACGGCCGCCACCCGCATGACCGAAGGCCTGATGCCCGAGGCCGTGTTGCAGGCCTTGGACCCCAGCGCCGTGGTGCCCGCCATGCTGGTCATGGCCAGCGAAGACGCGCCCAACCGCACCATCATTTGCGCGGGGGCTGGTAGCTTTGAGGTGGCGCACATCACCCTGACGCAAGGCGTGCACCTGGGCACTGGGCCGGACACGGCCGAGCGCCTGTTGGCCGCCATGTCGCAGGTCACTGATCGCCAAGGCGAGACGGTGCCGCGTTCGGGTTCCGAGCAAGGGGCGCTGGAGGTGGGCAAGGCTATTAAAGCGCATTAAGGCTGATAGCAGCCATTCGCTGGCGCTCAGTGAATGGGTAGACCGCATCTACCCGTTCAAATTATGAATTTTGCAAATTCAAGACCCACTCCTCGTAGGTGGAGTGCGCGTTTTTCAAGACATCGCGCAAAATTTGGGTCGATGCCTCCATGGCATCACGAGATCCTGCTCGGCGCTCAGCGGTCAACATTTTTTGATAGAGATCCGCAATTTGGGGTAATGCACTGCGCTTGGGTTTTCTGCGCACAGAGAAGTAACCCACGATGTTTTTTTCATGTCAAATGAAGGGGTGACGTTCGCAAACACCCAATAAAACGAACCGTCTTTGCTAAGGTTCTTTACAAACGCGAACACTTCTCGGCCAGTTTGCACTTCATCCCACAGCAGCTTGAACACCGCGCGTGGCATGTCGGGATGACGAACGATGTTGTGCTGAACTCCCAGCAATTCATTTTCTGAGAACCCCGAGTAATCGTTGAATGGTCTGTTGCCGTAGGTGATCTTGCCCTTGGTATCTGTTTTGGAGATGATGAATTCGTTATCGGCCAAAATTCTTTCAACTTGCGTAGGGACGATATTTTTGAATTTCATAAAAGTAACTGCGTCAATTGCGTATGAATTCTCCTGACTTCAAACTATTTTGGGTTTGAACCTGCCCCTGTTTGACGTACCGCTTAGCCACTTCATTATGCGGCCTTCAATTGCTGTGCCGCGTCCCAGCGTTTTTCAAACTGCATCGGACTGACGTAGCCC
>JAKFXJ010000044.1 GCA_021731425.1 Limnohabitans sp.
ACGCTTTGGCAGCACCGCCGAACTTGGCAGCCAACACGGTGGTGATGGCGGCAGTCAGGGTGGTTTTGCCGTGGTCAACGTGACCGATGGTGCCCACGTTCACGTGGGGCTTGGTCCGTTCGAATTTCTCTTTTGCCATATCTTCGACTCCGAAAAGTAGTGGTCAACAACCAAGACAGAGGGCGCACAACTCGCATTGCGCGCCCCAAAACTGGTGCCCTTGGCGGGAATCGGACCCGCGACCTCTCCCTTACCAAGGGAGTGCTCTACCACTGAGCCACAAGGGCAAAACTTCTGACAAACTCAACCGGTTGACTGGAGCGGGAAACGGGAATCGAACCCGTGTCATTAGCTTGGAAGGCTAAGGTTCTACCATTAAACTACTCCCGCACTGATTGCGCCGCACGAGTGGATGCTGCGCCAATGCTTGGAAACCATTTCCAATTGCTCAATTCATTCCGGCCTAAGCCAGTTTGCTGGTGGAGGAGACTGGATTCGAACCAGTGTAGGCGTAAGCCAACAGATTTACAGTCTGCCCCCTTTAGCCACTCGGGCACCCCTCCAGAAGCGAGTCTTAGATTATGCCATCTTTTTGTGACACCCCGCAAGACGGGGCGAAAATTTTCACCACGTGATGGTTTTTTCGCCAGATTGCGCCAAAAAGAAATTGGCTTGCGCGAAATGCCCACAACCCATGAATGGGACAGGCGCTCGCAGGGCTGACAACGGAGAGGGGTGGTTGGCCATCAAGACCAAATGCCGCCCCGAACGCCCAGCCGCTTCGATCAAGCCTTTTTTGGCCTGGGCCTGAGCACCCCACAACATGAACACGACAGGTTTGGAACTTTGGGCAACCGTTTGGACCAGCTGATCGCTCAGCACCTCCCAACCCCAGCGGGCGTGACTGGCCGCTTGCCCGGCCTCCACCGTGAAACAGGTGTTCAGCAGCAAGACGCCTTGCTTGGCCCAGCGCACCAAAGACCCATCTGCAGGGGGAGACACACCCAGGCTTTGCTTCAGCTCCTTGAAGATGTTGCGCAAACTGGGGGGCAGTCGAACACCTGGCGCCACCGAGAAGGACAGGCCCTCTGCCTGGCCCGGCCCGTGGTAGGGGTCTTGCCCCAGAATCACCACCCGCACCTCGCGCAAAGGGGTCAGGCTCAGCGCCCGAAAGGGCTCGGGTGGGTAAATGGTGTGCCCAGCTTGCAGGGCGTCGGTCAATCGCTTGGACAAGGCAAGCCCCGCCTCGGAACTCAGAAAGGCGTCTATCAAGGGTCGCCAACCCGCGTCCAGGCCTCGAAGATCTGCAGGCCAACTCAGTCCTTGATCGGGCACGGCGGGCGCCTCTTCAAACCCCAAGCTTTGCTGACCCGTCATTCAGGTCATCCAGCAAAGAGTTTGGCCAGTGCCTCACCGGGCTCGTTGGCGCGCATAAAAGCTTCGCCCACCAGGAAGGCGTTGACCTTGGCCTCGCGCATTCGCCGGACATCTTCCGGGGTTTGAATCCCGCTTTCGGTGACCAGCAATCGGTCGGCTGGAACATCGGGCAACATGTCAAGTGTGGTCTGCAGGGACACCTCGAAGGTTTTCAGGTTGCGGTTGTTGATGCCGACCAGACGCGTTTTGAGTTTCAGGGCGCGATCCAGTTCGACTTTGTCGTGCACCTCTACCAGCACCGCCATGTCCAGGCTGCGGGCCACCGCCTCCATCTCGGCCATGTGGGCGTCGTCCAGACATGCGGCGATGAGCAAGATGGCATCGGCCCCCATGGCCCGGGCTTCGTAGACCTGGTAGGTATCGATCATGAAGTCCTTGCGCAAAACCGGCAGATCGCAACTGGCACGGGCTTGCTTGAGGTAATCCACACTGCCTTGGAAGAACTGCTTGTCCGTCAAGACCTACAGGCAAGCCGCGCCGAATTCTGCATAGCTTTGGGCGATGTCCGCCGGAATGAAGTCGGCCCGCAACACGCCTTTGGACGGGCTGGCCTTCTTGATCTCGGCAATCACTGCCGCTTGGCCTTTGGCGATCTTGGCACGCATGGCCCCTTCGAAGTCACGCGTCAGCACACGGCTTTCGGCATCGGCACGCACCACGGCCAGCGATTTTTGCTTCAAGGCCGCGGCCACTTCCTCTCGTTTGACCGCGACGATTTTGTCCAAGATGTCACTCATGATGTTCTTTCTGTGCGGGCTCGGTGGCTCCGTTTTTCAATATTCGAACGAAGACGCGGTGCATCACCCAGGCCACGGCCACAAACAAGGCCGACACCCCCAAAGCGATCCAGGTCCCCGCGTCTCGCCACATGGCTCAAGCTGCCTTCTGGCCAAAGGCCACAAACTGAGCCAACTTGGCTTTGGCCGCGCCCGACTCGATGGCCACACGCGCACGCGCCAGGCCATCGGCGATGCTGCTGGCGACATTGGCCGCGTAAAGGGCAGCGCCCGCATTGATCATGACGATGTCCCGCGCCGCGCCGGGCTCATTGTCCAGCACGCTGCGCAGCATGGCCATGGATTGCTCGGGTGTGTCCACTTTCAGTGCCCGGTTGCTGGCCATGGTCAAGCCAAAGTCTTCCGGGTGGATTTCGTATTCGGTGATCTGCCCGTTTTTGAGCTCGCCCACCAAGGTGGCCGCACCCAAGCTGATCTCATCCATGCCGTCACGGCCATACACCACCATCGCATGTTCGGCGCCCAAGCGCTGCAGGGCACGCACCTGTATGCCCACCAGATCAGAATGGAAGACGCCCATCAAAATATTAGGTGCGCTGGCCGGGTTGGTCAGAGGCCCCAAAATATTGAACATGGTTCGCACCCCCAGCTCTTTGCGTACGGGCGCCACGTTTTTCATGGCCGGGTGGTGGTTGGGAGCGAACATGAAACCAATGCCCACCTCTTCGATCGACCGCGCGATCTGCTCGGGTGACAAGTGGATATTGCCGCCCAAAGCTTCCACGACATCTGCACTTCCGGATTTACTGCTGACGCTGCGCCCGCCGTGCTTGGCCGTTTTGGCACCAGCCGCAGCGGCCACAAACATGGCGCAGGTCGAGATGTTGAAGGTGTGGGCACCATCACCCCCGGTGCCCACGATGTCCACCAGGTGTGTGGGGTCGGCCACATGCACTTTGGTCGAGAACTCGCGCATGACTTGCGCAGCGGCGGTGATCTCGCCAATCGTTTCCTTTTTTACGCGCAAGCCCGTGACGAGCGCTGCGGTCATGACGGGCGATAGCTCGCCATTCATGATCATGCGCATGAGGTGGAGCATCTCGTCGTGAAAAATCTCGCGGTGCTCGATGGTGCGTTGCAGCGCTTCCTGAGGGGTGATGGGCATGGTGGTTTCCTGTCGGATGATGGGGTTCGTTAAATCATTCAGTGGGACGGAGCGTCGGTCAAGGCAAGCTTCAGCCCAAAACCGACAAACAACACGCCCGTCAGCCGGTCCAAGTGGCGCATGCCACGCTGCAGCCATTGGCCTTTGCGGGCCAGCCAAGAAGCGGCCACAGCCCAGCCCATGCACACCAGCCAGCTGTTCAGATTGAACAAGCAGCCCAAGAGCACAAAAGACCAGGCCGGGTCGGTGGCTTGCGCCGGAATGAATTGCGGCACAAAAGCCAGAAAAAACAGCGCCACTTTCGGGTTCAAGGCGTTGGTGGCAAATGCCCCGAAGAACACGGTCCACAAACCGCTTGCTTCTTGAGAAGGGGAATCGCTTGCTTGGCCCGCCACCGCCACAGGCTGAGCGGCCACTTCTTTACCCGCCGCTTGGCATGTGCGCCACAACAGACGCCCACCCATCCACAACAGGTAGGCGGCACCGATCCACTTGATCAGGTTGAAGGCGTCGGCCGAGGTGGCCAACACAGCCCCCAACCCCAAAGCAGCTGCTGCGACATGCACAAAACACCCCGCCGTGATACCCCATGCGGCAACCAGACCCCGTTGCACACCGCCGCGCAAGGACTGGTTGACGATGTAGAGCACATCCGGCCCTGGGGTGAGGTTGAGCAGCACACCAGCCAGCATGAACATCAAGACTTGCTGCGCGTCCAACATGGCTTCAGTAAACACCTGTCCGGCCAGCGGCGGGGTTTGTCTGAACTGATGCATTCGCCATGAAGCCCCGGATGCACGCAATGGCATGGTCGATGCCAGCAGCATCCACACCCAAGTGCGTCACAAAGCGCAGGCCAATCAAACCTGTGGCCAAAACGCCATGAGCCTTCAGATCATCCAGCAACGCCGGACCACGCCCATCGGTCACATCCACAAACACAATATTGGTTTGCGCCGAACGCACGCTCAGACCCGGCACGCCTTGCAGGCCCTGGGCCAGTTGCTGCGCCAGCGCATGGTCGTCGGCCAAGCGATCCACATGGTGGTCCAACGCATGCAAAGCCGCTGCCGCCAAAATGCCGGACTGGCGCAAACCACCACCCAACACCTTGCGCCAGCGCAGCGCCTTGGCAATCAGTTCACGCGAGCCGCACAAGGCCGAGCCCACGGGCGCGCCCAGGCCCTTGCTGAAACACACCGAGACGCTGTCAAAGTGGTCCACGATGCGCCGCACGCTGGCCGTGACCGATCCGCCTTCGGCCTGTGCCACGGCCGCATTGAAGAGGCGGGCACCGTCCAGATGCACGGCCAAGCCATGCTGCCGGGCGAGCGCTGTGGCTTGCGCCAGATAGTCCTGCGACATGGGGTGGCCGTTCCAGGTGTTTTCGAGCGCCAGCAGGCGGGTGCGGGCAAAGTGGCAGTCCATGGGTTTGATGGCTGCCGCGATGTCGCCCAGCGCCATTTCTCCCACGCTGTTTTGCGCCAGCGGCTGGGGCTGGATGCTGCCCAACACGGCTGCGCCGCCACCTTCATAGCGGTAGGTGTGCGCGTTTTGACCCACGATGTATTCGTCTCCCCGCTCGCAATGCGCCATCAGGGCGCAAAGGTTGCTTTGTGTGCCGGAGGGCATGAACAGCGCCGCCTCTTTGCCCGTGATTTGCGCGATGCGCTCTTGCAAGGCATTGACCGTGGGGTCGTCGCCAAACACATCGTCGCCCACAGGCGCAGCCAGCATGGCTTCGCGCATGGCGGCGGTGGGCTGGGTGACGGTGTCGCTGCGCAAATCGATCATGGTCGTTCCAGAAAGTTTTTGAGCATGGCGTGGCCATGCTCGGTCAGGATGGATTCGGGGTGGAACTGCACACCTTCGATTTCCAGCTCGGTGTGGCGTACGCCCATGATCTCGCCGTCATCCGTCCTGGCCGTGACTTTCAGGCAAGGCGGGCAAGTGGCCCGCTCAATGGCCAAAGAGTGGTAGCGGTTGACGGTGAACTGCTCAGGCAAACCCGCGAACACGCCTTCTTGGTTCGTGGCGATGACACTGGTCTTGCCATGCATCAACTCTTGCGCCCGGACGATCTTGCCGCCAAAGGCCGCACCGATGCTTTGGTGCCCCAGGCACACGCCCAAGATGGGCAGTTGGCCTGCAAAGTGCTGGATGGCCGCCACCGAAATGCCCGCCTCTGCTGGCGAGCATGGGCCGGGCGAAATCACCAAACGGTCAGGCTGGCGGGCTGCAATGCCTTCGAGCGTGATTTCATCGTTGCGAAAGACCTCCACCTCCGCGCCCAGTTCGCCGAAATACTGCACGATGTTGAAGGTGAACGAGTCGTAGTTGTCGACCATCAGGAGTTTGATTTTTTTTGACATGATCACTCCAAGCCTTCTTCGACCAATTCGCTGGCGCGCAACAAGGCACGCGCCTTGTGCTCGGTTTCGCGCCACTCCATCTCGGGCACCGAATCGGCTACTACGCCAGCAGCGGCCTGCACATACAGCGTCTGGTCCTTGATGACGGCGGTGCGAATGGCAATCGCCACATCCATGTCGCCCGCATAACTGATGTAGCCACACGCGCCGCCGTAGATGCCGCGCTTGACGGGTTCGAACTGATCGATCAACTCCATCGCATGAACCTTGGGCGCGCCTGTCAGGGTGCCCGCCGGGAAGGTGGCTTTGAGCACGTCCATATTGCTCATGCCTTGGTTGAGCAGGCCCTCGACGTTGCTCACGATGTGCATGACGTGGCTGTAGCGCTCTACCACAAAGGCCTCAGTCACCTTGACCGAGCCGATTTGGGCGATGCGTCCAATGTCGTTGCGGGCCAGATCGATCAGCATCACATGCTCGGCCCGCTCTTTAGGGTCGTTGATCAGTTCCTGCTCGGCGGCCTTGTCTTTTTCGGGCGTCGCGCCACGGGGCCGTGTGCCCGCCAAAGGACGGATGATGACTTTGGCGCCCTCGTCGGTTTGCTCCTGGCGCACCAAAATTTCGGGGCTGGCTCCGACGACATGGAAGTCGCCGAAGTTGTAGAAATACATGTAGGGGCTGGGGTTAAGCGAACGCAGCGCACGGTACAAGGACAGCGGGCTCTCGGTGTAGCGCTTTTTGATGCGCTGCCCCACTTGCACCTGCATGAAGTCGCCGCCAGCGATCAGCTCTTTGGCTTTTTCCACGGCGGCGATGTAATCGGCCTTGGCGAAGTCCCGCTCGGCGGGGTAAGACTGGGTGGGCTTAACGACCGGGGCGCTCACCGAATACTTGAGCTGCTCTTTCAGGTCACGCAGGCGTTTTTTCGCACCCACGTAGGCTTCGGGCGTAGCGGGGTCGGCATAAACAATGAGATAAAGCTTGCCTGACAGGTTGTCGATCACCGCCAGTTCTTCGCATTGCAGCAACAAGATGTCGGGCGTGACCAAGGTGTCGGTCGGGCAGGATTTTTCGAGTTTCTTCTCAATGTATCGCACGGCATCGTAGCCAAAATAGCCCGCCAAACCACCGCAAAAACGCGGCAAGCCCGGGCGCAAGGCCACTTTGAAACGCTTTTGGTACTGCTCGATGAAGTCGAGGGGGTTGCCCGTCGCGGTCTCGACCACCACGCCATCCCGCACCACTTCGGTCTTAGCCTCGGCGCCAAAGCCGCTGGCACGCAGCAGGGTGCGCGCGGGCAGGCCAATGAAGCTGTAGCGGCCAAAACGCTCGCCACCCACCACCGACTCGAGCAAGAAACTGTATTGGCCGTTGTCTTTGGTGTGCGCCAGTTTCAGGTAAAGCGACAGGGGGGTTTCCAGGTCCGCAAAGGCCTCCAGCATGAGGGGAATGCGGTTGTAGCCTTGGCTGGCCAGGCTTTTGAATTCAAGTTCAGTGATCACAGGCTAGAGCCTCCAAAGCGCTCAGCGACCTCGGGCGAGGTGCTTCTCATTCATCCAATTGCCCGTTCATGGTGCACATGAAACCGGGCGCGGGTGGCGGGCAAGCCGCACAGTCGATGGGGTCAGGCTGGCCGACGCCAGGGCCAGGCTCCCCGGCCTTCCACGGAGGAATGGCTCGGCAGGCTGGCTGCGCTGATGTTGCTGTGGATGATGAACATGGTCTGTCAAGTGTAGCAAAGCCCGGGGACCCGTTTTGACTGGTTCAGCGGCCACTTTGGCCCGAGCTCATCGGCGCGTGGCATTCATGCGCTCTGGCAAGTCGGCCAATGTGTCCAACCAAGCAGCCGCAGGGGTGTCTTGCACGCGCTGACCGTGGTTGTAGCCGTAAGTGACCAGCACCACCGGGCAGCCCGCTGCGTGAGCGGCCTGCGCGTCGTTGCTGGAATCGCCCACCATCAAGGTGCGTGAGGCTTGGGTGCCCAGCGCTTCACAGGTTTTGATCAAGGGCAAGGGGTCGGGCTTTTTGCGCTCGAAACTGTCCCCTCCAAACACCGGGCCAAAAAAATGCGTCAGTGACTTTTCTTTCAGCAAGGCCTGGGCAAAGGCCAAGGGCTTGTTGGTCAGGCACGCCATGGGCATGCCCTGCGCAGCCAATGCCTCCAGTGCGTCCAGCGCACCAGGGTAGACATCGGCAAACTGCCCATTGATTGTCAAATAGTGGTGTTGGTAGCGCTGCCATGCACGCCCGAAAAGAGCGTCCACCGACAGGGCAGGACAAGCCTGACCCACGCCTTTGACCTCAGGCCGGTTGATTTGATGCGCCAGCAAGGTGCGGATCAGGTGCTCGGAGCCTTTGCCAATGGTTTGTGCAATGAGCGCGTCAGGCACCGGCGGCAAGTCCAGATCGGCCATGGTGCGGTGCAAGGCCACCTGAAAATCACCCAAGGTGTGCACCAGGGTGCCGTCCAGGTCAAAAATGACCGCGTCTACCTGCTTCAGATCCTGCATTGGGACTGACCTCGGTTCAGGACAAAGCGACGCGCATCTGGTCGATCACGGCTTTGTAATCCGGTTTTCCAAAAATGGCGCTGCCTGCAACAAAGGTGTCGGCCCCCGCATCGGCCACACGGCGGATGTTGTCGGCCTTGATGCCCCCGTCTACTTCCAGACGAATGTCGCGGCCGCTGCGCTCGATCCACTGACGCGCCAGCTCCACCTTGCGCAAGGCCGAGTCGATGAAGCTTTGGCCACCAAAGCCCGGGTTGACGCTCATGATCAAGATCAGGTCGATCTCGTCAATGGTCCACTCCAACACGTCCAACGGTTCGGCCGGGTTGAATACCAGACCGGCCTTGACGCCCTTGGACTTAATGGCCTGGATGCTGCGGTGCACATGCGCGCTGGCATCGGGGTGAAAGCTGATGAGGTCGGCACCGGCCTCGGCAAAAGAAGCGGCCAGTGCATCGACGGGCGAAATCATCAAGTGCACATCGATTGGCACGGCCACGCCTGCAGCCGTTTTGGCGTGCGGCTTGAGCGCTTGGCAAATCATGGGGCCGAAGGTGAGGTTGGGGACGTAATGGTTGTCCATCACGTCAAAGTGGATCCAGTCGGCACCGGCGTCGATGACGCTTTTGACTTCCTCGCCCAAACGGGCGAAATCAGCCGAGAGGATGGAAGGGGCAATGCGGTAGGTCGTTGTCATTCCTGAATTGTCGCAGTTAACATGTAGACATGTCCGCCTACACCGTTCAAATTGATGTACTGCCTCACTACGTGGCAGACCAGAGCCATCCCTTGCAGGATGTCTTTGCATTCGCCTACACCGTCACGGTCACGAACACGGGTCGAGTCCCTGTGCAGTTGATTTCGCGCCATTGGGTGATTCAAGACGAGCGCGGTCACAGCGAGGAAGTCAAGGGTCTGGGCGTGGTTGGTCAGCAGCCCTTGTTGCGTCCTGGTGAATCTTTTCAATACACCAGCGGCTGCCGCTTGCGTGCAGCCAGTGGCACCATGCACGGCAGCTACTTTTTTGTCGCCGAGGACGGCCACCGTTTCGATGCGCCCATTTGCACTTTTGTGCTCGACGCCTCCAACGCTATCCCCGGCGGTCGCACCTTGCATTGATTCGGCTGCAGGGTTTGACTCTCGGTTAAGCTTTGGCCCATGGGTGAATTTGAACTGATCGAACGGTATTTCAAACGGGCTGCGCGGCAAGCAGATGTCGGTATCGGTGACGACTGCGCCATCTGGTCACCCAGTCCAGGGCACCAACTGGCCATTTCTGCCGACATGTTGGTCGAAGGTCGGCACTTTCTCTCGACTGTGAATCCCCGTGATTTGGGCCACAAGGCTTTGGCGGTCAATTTGAGTGATCTGGCCGCCTGTGGTGCAACGCCACGCGCATTTTTGTTGTCCTTGTCCTTGCCGCGTGTGGATGAAGATTGGTTATCCGGTTTTTCTGAAGGCTTGTTCGCCTTGGCGGATGCACAAGGCTGTGAGTTGATCGGTGGCGACACCACCCAGGGTCCTTTGAATGTGTCCATCACGGTGATGGGTGAGGTGCCTGCCCATCAGGCCATCTTGCGCTCGGGTGCCCAGGCCGGTGACGATGTGTATGTGAGCGGCCATCTGGGCGATGCGCGTCTGGCCTTGGAGGTATTTCGCAAAACGGTCAGCTTGCCGCAATCTGTTTTTGAGTTGGCGCGTGCTCGCATGGAGCGCCCCGAACCGCGAACAGCGCTGGGTGTCTCATTGCGAGGCGTGGCCACGGCCATGGCCGACATCAGCGACGGTTTCTTGGGTGATCTGGGGCACATTCTCAAAGCCAGCCGTGTGGGAGCTGCTATTGACGTCGCTGCGATGCAGCGTTTGATGCTGACCCGCGATGCATGGGCTTGTCCACAAGACTTGTTGCAGCGATGCGTTTTGTCGGGTGGTGATGATTACGAACTCGTTTTCACTGCGCACCCCGACCATCAACAGCGAGTTTTAGCCTTGAGCGAGGCTTGTGGCACACCGGTCACGCGCATTGGCCGGATCACGGCAGATCCCCACTTGCTTTTGTTGTCTGAAGATGGGGGCGTTTTGCCCAACACCTTCACTTCTTTTGACCATTTCGCCTGAAGATGACTTCAACTTCTGAACTTCCAGCTGTTTCAGTGATGCGTCCCATTCGCCCCACAGCTGCGTTCATGCTGCGGCATCCTGCCCATGCCATAGCTTTGGGCTTTGGCTCCGGTTTATCCCCCAAGGCACCGGGTACAGTGGGCAGCCTCTGGGGTTGGGCCTCTTGGTTGCTGATTCAAAACAGCTTCTCGCTCACGGCCCAGGCCGCCTTGATCTTGGTTTCGCTGCTTATCGGATGGTGGGCGTGCACTTTGACGGCACGCCATATGGGGGTGAGCGATCCTGGTTCTATTGTTTGGGATGAGATCTTGGCCATGTGGCTGATCTTGTTTCTGCTCATGCCCGCTGGTTTTTTCGCTCAACTTTCGGCCTTTTTGCTGTTCCGGTTTTTTGATGCTGTCAAACCCGGCCCTGTGGCGTGGGCAGACCGTTTGTTCAAAGGTTTTGGCTGGCGTGGTGGCTGGGGTATTTTGTTTGACGATCTGGTCGCTGCCTTGTGCACCCTGATGGTCTTGGCCTTGTGGAGGTGGATCTGATGTCCAATATCACACACGTCTTGGCAGACAAACTCATTGGCTTGGGTTGGATGATGGCCACAGCCGAGAGCTGTACAGGCGGATTGATTGCAGCGCAATGCACCGATTTGCCCGGTTCAAGTCGCTGGTTTGACCGTGGTTTGGTCACCTATTCCAATGCCGCCAAAACAGATTTGTTGGGTGTGGATCCGTCATTGATTGCAGCGCATGGCGCTGTCAGTGAACAGGTTGCCCGAGCCATGGCCTTGGGTGCTGTTTACAGAACACAAGCCCGGGCTGCTGTGTCGGTCACTGGCATTGCTGGACCCGATGGCGGCAGCGATGCCAAACCTGTAGGAACGGTTTGGTTTGGCTGGTGCACCGATGGCTTGGTCTTTTCAGAGTGCAAGCTTTTTACCGGCACCCGGCAAGACGTGAGACAAGCCAGCTGCCTGCACGCTCTCGAGGGTCTCATTCAACGTTTGCCTGTTCAGACATAACTTCACCCATTGACCATTGATCGGACTGTGGATGTTTTTGATCACCTGCAGAAACGAAAAAACCCTCCGAAGAGGGTTTTTTTGATGTTCAACCGCAGTTGAAATTTTGGTTGCGGGGGCCGGATTTGAACCAACGACCTTTGGGTTATGAGCCCAACGAGCTACCAGACTGCTCCACCCCGCGGTATTCCTGAATTATACCTTACTCAGCTGCTGTTTCGGCAGGAGTTTCGGCACGATCGACCAATTCAACCAAGGCCATCGGTGCGTTGTCACCCACGCGGAAACCCATTTTCAGGATGCGTGTGTAACCACCAGGGCGCGAAGCCGAACGTGGGCCCAAGACATTGAACAATTTGGTGACGCTGTCGCGGTCACGCAAACGGTTGAACGCCAAGCGGCGATTCGACAAGTTGTCCACTTTGGCCAAAGTGATCATGGGCTCGATCACGCGACGCAATTCTTTGGCCTTAGGCACTGTGGTTTTGATGACTTCGTGCTCGATGAGCGAGTTCATCATGTTTTGCAACATCGCAAGGCGGTGCGAGCTGGTGCGGTTGAGTTTACGAAGGCCGTGTCCGTGACGCATGGTGCTTTCCTTTCTTTATTAAACAGACAGCCGTATCAGGTACTGCCCGTGCACAACCCGGATCATTTCCGGGAACTTGAGATTATCGCTTTTCCAGACCTGCTGGTGGCCAAGCTTCGAGCTTCATGCCCAAAGTCAAACCACGAGAAGCCAGAACTTCCTTGATTTCGTTGAGCGATTTGCGACCCAGGTTAGGGGTCTTGAGCAATTCATTCTCGGTACGCTGGATCAAGTCGCCGATGTAGTAAATATTTTCTGCTTTGAGGCAGTTGGCCGAACGAACGGTGAGTTCGAGTTCGTCCACTGGGCGCAACAGAATCGGGTCGAAACTGCCCGCACCGCCGCGCACTGCAGGTGCATCAAAGGCCGACAGCTCGCTGCCTTCCAGTTGTGCAAATACAGCCAGCTGTTCCACCAGAATCTTGGACGATGCACGCACAGCGTCTTCGGCTGTGATGGCACCGTTGGTTTCGATCTCAA
>JAKFXJ010000268.1 GCA_021731425.1 Limnohabitans sp.
GCATTTTTTCGTTTAAGCTGGACCACAACTCGCTGTTCATCCAGCCGCCTTCGGCCGCAGATTCTTCTTCGGTGGGTGCGTAAACAGCACCCACGATGTCGGCCATGGTGATTTTTTCAGCATTGCGCGACAGCGAATAACCACCGCCGGGCCCGCGTGTGCTTTCGACCAGACCATGCTGGCGAAGTTTGCTGAAAAGTTGTTCCAGGTAAGACAACGAAATCTGGTGGCGTGTGCTGATGGCCGCCAGCGAAACGGGGCCACGGTCTTCTCGCAACGCCACATCGATCATGGCGGTGACAGCAAATCGGCTTTTGGTGCTCAAACGCATGCTGGGCTCCTTTCTGCGTTTTGGTGACCTGCAAAAGCAGGCCATCCAGTGGGGTCAAGGCTGCAGGTTGTGCAGAGTGACTGAACAATAATTTTCTCAGACTGTGTTGTCAGGTGGTGATAAACCGGGTTTATTCAAGGCTTAATCTAACTTATTTCAGCCTTTAAACGGATTAAAAACACATTAAAACCTCTCGTGGCTTTCGGTCTGCCGCCATTGCCCCGGCTCCAGGGAGGCCAACCCGATGCGGCCCACGCGTTGGCGGCGCAGGTCTTGCAGGGGGCACTGCTCGTCCAGCCAACGGCCCAGTTCCAGCCCGTCGATGTCTTTTCCGGCGATGCGCAGCACCGTGAGGGTGTCGGTTTGGCGGTTGATGCTGGCGCGGATGCCCGGGCCGTTCAGGGCCTTGATCAGGCCCTCTTGCACCTCGCCGCCCACGGTGGCCATCCATTCTTGCTCCATGGGGCTGCGGCGGTCTTCCAGGTGGCGCAGCACGCCCACGTCGTCCGAGAAGATGCACAGCCCGCTGGCCGGTTTGGCCAATGGCAGGGGCATTTGCATCTTGGCCAGGCGCTCTGGGCCCCACAGGCCAGGCTGGGGGGCTTTGAGGCCCACGGTGTCTTGCAGCCAGGCCAGGTTGGCCACCCGGTGTGCGGGTTTGAACAGCACCAAGGTCATGGGGGCGAGCGCGGCCATCGAGACCAGGCGGTTCACCAACACGGTTTGTTCGTCTCGGACACGTCGGGCCGGATCGGTCACGACTTTGCCCCCGACCTGCACGCCACCGGCCGCGATCAGGGCTTCGGCTTCGCGACGCGAGCAGTGTTGCTCGGCGGCCACGCGTTTGGCCAAGCGAATGCCTTCTTCAGAGGAAATCATCAGTGCTTTCAAAAATGCTCAAAACGGATCAAGACAGGGCTTGTTCGCGGATGTGGTCCACATGCGCTTGCAGCGAGCGAGCGGCCACCGGCCACAGGCGGGGCGGCACGTCGTCGTAGGCTTTTTCCACCCACTCTTGCAGGCTGCCTTGGGGCAGGGCCTGCATGGCGGCGGCGATTTTGGCTTCGCGCTTCAAGCGGTGTGCTTTCAGGTGGGTGATGGCTTGGTGGGCAAAGCCCAGCACATGGCCATGAGCGGGCAAGATGAATTCAATGCCCCCTGCCTCGCAGGCAGCAGCCAATTTGTCCAGCGAATCCAAATAGTCGCCCATGTGGCCGTCGGGCGGGTCGATCACGGTGGTGCTGCCGTTGAGCACATGGTCGCCAGAAAACAGCAGGCTATCTTCTTCGAGCACCAAGCACAGGTGGTTGGCCGCGTGACCGGGCGTGTGCACCACGCGCAGGGTGTGGGTGATCTCGCCTTGGGCATCGATGCCCTGCAGCACCAGTTTTTCGCCATCGGCCAGTTCACGCTCGGGGGTGAAGCGGCTGTTGGCGCGGGAAGTGGGTTTGGAGGCCAGTCCCAGGATGGGCGGCTTGTGGGTGCACAGCGCCTGCAGCGGGGCCGCGCCGGGCGAGTGGTCCGGGTGGGAGTTGGTGCAGACAATGGCTTTGATCTGCCCGCCTGCGGCACGCCAGATGCGTTGCAGGTGCTCGTGGTCGGCCGTGCCGGGGTCGATGGCGATATAGCCGGTGTTCGGGTCGCCCACCAAATAGCTGTTGGTTCCGGGGCCGGTCATCACGCCGGGGTTAGGGGCGGTCAGGCGCTGCACGTTTTGCAGCAGCGGCACGGCTTGGTCGGTCCGCCAGTCCAGGTGGTGGTGGATTTGCCCGTCGGGCGTGACCAAGGCCAGCTCGCCAAACGGGGCTTCGTGCTCCATGTAACGCGCTTCGTTGCCTGCCAGCCAACCGGCACGGGGGCAGCTGGTCCACAGCGGTTCGTCGTTGACGGCGCAGGCCTGAAGCACCGCGTCCACACTGGCAAAGGCTTTGAGGCGATCCAGTGTGCGGATGGTCGGGTAGACCATGAAGAAATCACCCGCTTCGTGGCGGGTCAGGGCATCTTGTGGGCGCACCCAGACGGGCTCGAACTGTTCCGACTCGTCGGCCACCGGGGTCTGGCCTTCGGGCATGCGAGCCACCAAAAAGGGCACGTCAAAGCGGCGCGGCAGGTCACGGTCGGTGATCCAGTGGGCCAGCACAAAGACCTGCTCGGCAGCGAGGCTCAAGCCGCGGGCTTGGCATTGGGCTGCAAAAGGGCCTTTGCGGTCGATGGCCGCAATGTCATGCGCATCGGCCCAGCGCCCATCGGCATGGCGGGCGAACAAAACACCCAGCTCTTCAAAGCTCTCGCGGATGGCGGCAATGGCTTGTGTCAGGTGCATGTCGCTTTGCTTGGGGCGGCGCTGCGCCATGCCGTGGGCTTGGACATCGGCGGTGTCGATGCCGCCGCCCGGGAACACATAGGCGCCGGGCGCGAAACTGGCCGTCATGGAGCGGCGGGTCATCAGCACTTCGATGCCTTGTGGCCCGTCGCGCAGCAGCAGCACGGTGGCGGCGGGGCGCAGGGGCGCGGGTTCACGTTGGGGATAGAGGAGTTGGGAGGTGCGTGCCATGCCCCATTATCGGGGGACTGGAGGCCAGTTGTGATGTGGGCCAAAGGTGATAATCGCAGCCATGCACATTCGCTTTACCAAGATGCAAGGGGCCGGCAACGATTTTGTCGTGCTCGACGAGACGCAAGGCCGCCTGGGCCTCACCACGGCCCAATACCGCTTTTTGGCCGACCGCCACTTTGGTGTGGGGGCCGACCAGATCCTCACCGTGCGGCCCTCGCCCGCACCCGGGCTGGACTTTGAATACGTGATCCACAACGCCGACGGCGGTGAGGTCGAGCACTGCGGCAACGGCGCCCGTTGCTTTGTGCGCTATGTGCGCGACAAGGGCCTGACCGACAAAAGCACCGTGCGTGTGAAGGTGCAAAAAGGCGAGATCGAGCTGCGCATGAACCCCGATGGCCGCGTCACGGTCGACATGGGTGCCCCCGTCTTTGACTGGACTCTTGTGCCCTTCAATCCCATCGGCCTCATCAGCGACCAGGTCAATGGCTGGCCGGTGTTCGATTTGGCGCTGGGCGAGTTGGGCATTGCCCGTGTGGGTGTGCTGTCCATGGGCAATCCGCATGCGGTGCAGCGCGTGGACGATGTGGACACCTTCCCGGTGCTGGCCCAAGGCCCGCTGATTGAAAAACATCCCGCCTTTCCGAATCGGGTGAACGCGGGCTTCATGCAGATCGTCTCGCGCAGCCAGATTAAGTTGCGGGTGTTCGAGCGCGGCGCGGGCGAGACGCTGGCCTGCGGCACCGGGGCCTGCGCGGCGGTAGTGGCGGGCATCCGCCAAGGTTGGCTGGACGCGCGAGTGGATGTGCAGACCCACGGCGGCATGCTCACCATCGAGTGGGCGGGCCAGACCGACAGCCCGGTGCTGATGACCGGCCCGGCCACCTCTGTTTTTGAGGGCAGCATCGATGTGCCTGACTCACTTTGACCTTTTGAATTTCTGGAGCCCCGCATGACCACGCCTGAACCCATGAGCCCGATCACCGAAGACGACATCGCCGACTACTTGGTGAACACGCCGGACTTTTTCGAGCGCCACGCCTCGCTCTTGGCCACCGTGCAGCTCACCCACCCGCAAAGCCACCGCGCGGTGGGCCTGCAAGAGCGCCAGGCACAAATGCTGCGCGACAAGATCAAGGGCCTGGAGCACCGCATCATGGACATGATCCGGCACGGCAACGAGAACATGATCTTGACCGACAAGCTGCACCGCTGGTCGTGCGAATTGCTGGTCACGCCCGAGGACCAGTTGGCCGCGTCGGCGGTGGAGAACATCCGCGAACTCTTTCAGGTGCCGCAAGTCGCCTTGCGCTTGTGGTCGCTGCAGGCAGAACATGCGCAGGCGGCCTATGCACAGGGCGTGACCGAGGCAGTGCAGACACTGGCCACCTCACTCGACCGGCCTTACGTCGGGCCGAATGCTGGGTATGAGGCTGTGCAGTGGCTGGACGAGCCGAAACAAGCCGCATCCTTGGCCCTGTTGGCTTTGCGTGCGGCCCCTGGGCAGCCCGCCTTTGGTTTGCTGGTGCTGGCCTCGCCCGATGCACAGCGCTTCAACAGCCAAATGGGCACCGACCTGCTGGAGCGCCTGGCCGAGCTGGCGGGTGCAGCTTTGTCGGTTTTGCAAGCGCCGCAGGATTGATCCGTGTCGCAAGCGGCCAAGCCGGACGCAGCGGCCCTCGACCCGCTGGTCACCCGCTACCTGGACCATGTTCGCTTTGAAAAACGCTTGGCCGAGCGCACCTGCACCCTGTACCAACTGGATTTGATCCGTTTGGCTGACATGGCTTCGGCATCGGGTGTGCCTTTGCTGCAGGTGCAAAGCGGCCATGTGCGCCGCTGGGTGGCGCAGATGCACAGCGCTGGGCGCAGTGGGCGGGGCATTGCCCTCATCTTGTCGGGCTGGCGCGGGTTTTACACCTGGTTGGGGCGCGAGGGGCTGATTCCGCTCAACCCGGTGGCCGATGTGCGGGCCCCGCGTGTGACCAAGCCGCTGCCCAAGGCGCTGGGCGTGGACGAGGCGATGCAGCTGGCTGAACACGAAGAGGTGAATGACGACCCCTGGCTGGAAGCCCGCGATGCGGCCATGGTCGAGCTGCTGTATGGCTGTGGCCTGCGCATGGCCGAGCTGACCGGACTGGACGTGGTAGCTACCACCGAGGCCGCGCGTGCCGGGCGGGGTTGGATTGATTTGCAAAACGCCGAGGTGCAGGTGCAGGGCAAGGGCAGCAAGCGCCGCAGTGTGCCTTTGGGGCGTGCGGCCATCGAGGCGCTGACGCATTGGCTGGCCGTGCGGCCGCAGTTGCCGGGCATGTTAACGCAGCCCACACCGGGGGCGTCCCCTTTGGCGCTGGCGCTGTTTCCCGGGCGGCACGGCACGCGCCTCACGCCCCGCGGTGTGGCTCAGCGCCTCAAGCGCCGCAGCTTGCTGGCGGGCCTGGCCACCCCGGTGCACCCGCACATGTTGCGCCACTCTTTTGCCAGCCATGTGCTGCAGTCCAGCGGCGATTTGCGGGCGGTGCAAGAGCTGCTGGGCCACGCCAACATCAGCACCACCCAGGTCTACACGCGGCTGGATTTTCAGCACCTGGCCAAAACCTACGATGCGGCCCACCCCCGGGCCAAACGCAAGTGAAGCCCCTTTCGGACCACTGGGCTGCGGTGTGAGGCCATGCCCGGTGCGCAGGCGCGGCGCTTGAATTCATCGCTACACTCCCCAACTCTTGTTTTCTTGTCCTGAACTGGAATCGCGCCATGTCCCTGATCCCCACCACCATCCTGACCGGCTTTTTGGGCTCGGGCAAAACCACCTTGCTCAAGCGCGTGCTGACCGAGGCCCATGGTCAGAAGATCGCCGTGATCGAGAACGAGTTTGGTGAGGAAAACATCGACAACGACATCCTGGTCTCAGAAACCGATGAGCAGATCATTCAGATGAGCAATGGCTGCATCTGCTGCACCATTCGAGAAGACCTGCGCGTGACCTTGCAGCTTTTGGCCGCCAAGCGCCGCAAAGGTTTGCTCAGCTTTGACCGCATCGTGATTGAGACCACGGGCCTCGCCGACCCCGGCCCAGTGGCGCAGACCTTTTTCATGGACGACGAGATTGCCGAGACTTTTTTGCTCGACTCGATCTTGACCTTGGTGGATGCCAAGCATGCCGCCCAGCAGCTCAACGACCGCCAAGAAGCACGCCGTCAGGTGGGCTTTGCCGACCAGATCTTCATCAGCAAGGCCGATTTGGTCTCGCCCCAGGATCTGGATGCTCTGCAACACCGCCTGAAACACATGAACCCGCGAGCCCCCCAAAAAGTGGTGCACTTTGGCGAGGTGGCCTTGTCTGAGGTGTTCGATCTCAAGGGCTTCAACCTGAACGCCAAGCTCGACATCGACCCGGACTTCCTGAAAGACGATGCCCATGACCACGACCATGTGCACGGCGAGCATTGCGACCACCCGTCACACCAACATGAACACACGCACGACCACGAACACGGCGAGCACTGTGACCACCCATCACATGCCCATGAACAGGGTCATCACCATCACCATGATGACGACGTGAAAAGCTTTGTTTTCCGATCGGACAAAGCCTTTGATCCAGCCAAACTGGAAGATTTTCTGGGGGCGATCGTCAATATTTATGGCCCCCGCATGCTGCGCTACAAGGGCGTTTTGAACATGCGCGGCACCGAGCGCAAGGTGATTTTCCAGGGCGTACACCAGCTCATGGGCAGCGATTTGGGCCCCATGTGGGCCGATGGCGAAACCAAAATGAGCAAGATGGTGTTCATTGGCATTGATTTGCCCAAAGATATCCTGCTGCAAGGCTTGGAGCAGTGTTTGGTCTGAAGTCATGCACCATGTCAGGCTTTCGCTCTCGCTTGGGGTCTGATCTGGCTTTTAATCCGACCCCCGACAAATTTTGACCGTTCTAGTCGCTACAATCGCCCGCCGATGGCACCGCCTTTTGGGCGGCGCTGGCGAACCCCACAAGGTCTATAACAAGGGTTTGAGAAGCATATGAACAGGTTTCGGGTCGGCTGCGCAGGGACAGACGGTCAGAAGTCTGCCCTTAGACACGGCTAGGAGACAAGACGTGAAGACCCCGATCAAGACAAAGCCCCCTGGTCCATCCGCAGTGGCCTCCAAAACCAGCACCACCGCGGCCAAGGCCAAGGCGGTGACCGCCAAAGCGGCGGTCAAACCTGCTGCCAAAGCGGTGGCCAAGCCTGCTCCTAAAGTGGCTGCGAAACCAGCGGCTAAACCAGCGGCGAAAGCGGCGGCCAAACCTGCTGCCAAAGCGGTGGCCAAGCCTGCTCCTAAAGTGGCTGCGAAACCAGCGGCTAAACCTGCTGCCAAAGCGGCTGCGAAACCAGCGGCCAAACCCAGCGCCAAAGCCCCGGTGAAACCCGTTGCCAAAGTGTCGGCTAAAGCTGTGGCTAAACCCGCTGCAAAACCTGCGGCTAAAGCTGTGGCGAAACCCGCCGTCAAGGCCAAGCCCACGCCAAAACCGGCTGTGCCTGCCAAGGCCGTGAAAGACAAATCTGCTGCGGCCTCCGCCGCTGCATCCAAAGCGGCTGCGCCATCCAGTTCACCCCGATCGTCTGCTGAACCCAAAGCTTCAACGGCTGCCCCGACAGCCCAGACACCCAAAACAAAAAACATGAGCGTCACCAAAGTGGAATCAGTCCAAGTCCCCGTCGAATCCAACCCCGTCAGCGCAGCACCTGCAGCTGAACAGCTGGTTCGCGCCACACGGCCTTCGGCCCGTTTGGCCCAGATCACCGTGCCTTCTTTGCCGCCAGCCGTGGCTTCTACAGCGGCCAAGTCCAGTTTCTTGCCCAGCGCCGCACCCGCGCCTGTTGCGGTGCCTTTTGCGCCCATCAAGAAGGACCCCAAGCTGGCCAACAACTGGAAATCCAAAAAGGTTGAAGAGTTGTCGGACGCCGAGATCATCGCCATGTCCGACGATGAGTACATGAACGACAAGCAGATGGCGTATTTTCGCCTGAAGCTGACCCTGCTCAAGCAGGACATCCTGGCCAATGCGGGCCAAACCACCGAGCACCTGCGTGAAGACACAGTGGTGGTGCCCGACCCCGCCGACCGCGCCACGATTGAAGAAGAGCATGCCCTGGAGCTGCGCACGCGCGACCGTGAGCGCAAGTTGCTCAAGAAGATCGAACAATCGATCCAGCGCATCGATGCGGGCGATTACGGCTTTTGTGATGAAACCGGTGAGGCCATCGGTGTGGGCCGCTTGTTGGCCCGCCCAACGGCCACTTTGTCGCTTGAAGCGCAGCAGCGGCGCGAACTCAAACAAAAGATGTTTGGCGATTGATTTCAGTCTGACCGACATCTCTTTGTGAAAAAACCCCTGCCCAGGGGTTTTTTTTCGTGTGCGTGTTGGGATGTGGGTCTTGTTTTGAATTTACTGTTTTTAAATTTTTTGAGTTTATTGTCACTTGAGATGTTACTTGCACTGTGCCATGTAAGTGTCTAATTCATAAAGAAAATAAGCCGATTAGAGGATTGAAAAGAAGCGCTAAGCCTTTGATTTCATTGAAAAAAATCGCTCAACACCCTTTGTTTGGACCCAGTTTCCTGATACAGTGCAAAAAAGTGCAATTAAGTGGGATTTGGTGCCACTGATGTGCTTTTTTCACACCAAAGGGTCTTCTCCGTGTTTCAAGGGGCTTCATCGCTGAGTCTGGATGCCAAAGGGCGCTTGTCAGTGCCGACACGGCATCGTGACGTCCTGAGCGCGACGGCACTGGGCCAGCTGACCATCACCAAGCACCCCCATGGTTGCCTGATGGTGTTTCCCCGCCCCGAGTGGGAAAAGTTCCGTGACCGCATTGCCGAGTTGCCCATGTCGGCCCAATGGTGGAAGCGCATCTTTTTGGGCAATGCGATGGACGTCGAGATGGATGGCACCGGGCGCGTGTTGATTTCGCCCGAGTTGCGCCAAGCCGCTGGCATTTCCAAGGACACCATGCTGCTCGGTATGGGCAACCACTTTGAGTTGTGGGACAAAACCACTTACGACGCGCAAGAGGCGCAGGCCATGCAGGGCGACATGCCCGATGTGTTCAAGGACTTTTCTTTCTGAACACCATGACCGACAGCGCACTGACCCACATCACCGTTTTGCTCAACGAAGCCGTGGACGAGTTGCTCCAGGCTTCGGCCGGTGCCGATGGCGTTTATGTGGACGCCACATTCGGCCGGGGTGGTCATTCGCGTTTGATTTTGTCGCGCCTGTCTGCACAGGGCAGGTTGCTGGCCTTTGACAAGGACCTGGAGGCGATTGCCGAAGCTCGGCGCATCGCAGACACCCGTTTTGCCATTCGGCACGAGGGCTTTTCGCACCTGGGTGAACTGCCCGCTGGCAGTGTCGATGGCGTGCTGATGGACCTGGGCATCAGCTCCCCCCAGATCGACAGCCCCGAGAGGGGTTTTTCTTTTCGTTTTGAGGGCCCACTCGACATGCGCATGGACACCACGCGCGGACAGAGTGTGGCCGATTGGCTGGCCACTGCAGAGGTGGATCAAATCACGGAGGTGATACGTGACTATGGCGAAGAACGGTTTGCTTTTCAGATTGCAAAGGCGCTTGTGGCTCGCCGACAGGAGCGGGGCCCAATTTCAAGCACCTCCGACTTGGCCCAGCTCGTGGCTGACACGGTCAAAACCCGCGAGCCGGGCCAGAACCCAGCAACGCGGACATTTCAGGCTTTTCGGATTTTCATCAATGCCGAACTTGAAGAGCTCGAACAGGCGCTAGAAGGCAGCTTGCGCGTCTTGGCTCCGGGCGGTCGCTTGGTGGTGATCAGCTTCCATTCGTTGGAAGACCGCATCGTCAAGCAGTTCATGGCCAAGCATTCCAAAGAGGTGGTGGACCGCCGCGTGCCTTTTGCCGAGCCGGTCAAGATGCGTCTGAAGACCCATGGCCGTGTGCGCCCCAGCGAGACCGAGGTGCGTGGCAACCCGCGCTCACGCAGCGCCATCATGCGAATGGCCGAACGCACCGAGGTGCCTGCATGACCCGCGTGAGCTTGCTCTTGTTGGTGGCTACGGTGGTCAGCGCCTTGTGGCTGGTGCACAGCCACTACGAATCGCGCCGTATGTTCATGGAACTGGAGTCCACGCGCAAAGAGGCCAAGCGCATCGAAGTCGACCATGACCGCATGGAAGTCGAGCGCCGCGCCCAAGCCACGCCTTTGCGTGTGGAGCAAATTGCCCGTCAGCAGTTGAACATGCGCACGGCCTCTCCCGCCATCACCCAGTACGTCAATGCGCAGGGTGCAAGCGCAGGCGCTGCAACACCCACACCGGCCGGAGGCAGCCAGTGAAGCGCAGCCCCAGCGTCCAGTTGACCTCCAGCCCTTTGCTGGCGAGCAAGACCCCTGTCTGGCGCAGCAAATTGATTGTGGCCGCCATGGCCTTGGGTTTTCTGGGGCTGGTGGGCCGCGCGGCCCATGTGCAGGTGATCGACAACGACTTTTTCCTGCGCCAAGGTGAGGTGCGTTTTGCCCGCACCCTGGAGTTGCCCGCCAACCGCGGGCGCGTGCTCGACCGCAACGGGGTGTTGCTGGCGTCTAGCGTGCCCGCCCCCAGCATCTGGGCCAATCCGGAAGACCTGGAGCGTGATCCGGTCAAGCTGCGTCAACTCGCCCGTTTGCTGGAGATGACACCTGCCGAGCTCGACAACAAGCTCAAGGACGAAGAAAAAACCTTTGTCTGGCTGCGCCGCCAGATGGACGAGCCTGTGGTCAAGGAAATCCTGGCCTTGGGCATCAAGGGTGTCTACGACATCAAAGAGTACAAGCGCCTGTACCCTGAAGGCGAAGCCGCCGCGCACATCGTGGGCTTCACCAATGTCGAAGACAAGGGCCAAGAGGGCGTTGAACTCATTTTTCAGAAGCAACTGGCCGGGCAACCCGGATCGCGCCGTGTGATCAAGGACCGTCTGGGCCGTGTGGTCGAAGCCGTGGGTGAAACCGTCCACCCTGTGGATGGCAAGGACCTGCAGCTGAGCATCGACAGCAAGGTGCAGTTCTATGCCTACCAGACCCTGCGCGAAGCGGTCAAGGAGCACAAGGCCAAGGCGGGCAGCGTGGTGGTGCTGGATTCGCAGACCGGAGAAATTCTGGCGCTGGCCAATTACCCCAGCTATTCGCCTTCGCGCCGCGTGAACCTCAGCGGCGAGCAATTGCGCAACCGGGCTTTGACCGACAGCTTCGAGCCCGGCTCGACCATGAAGCCCTTTACGGTGGCGCTGGCTCTGGAACAAGGCTTGGTCAAGCCCGAGACGATGATCCAAACCGCGCCAGGGCGCATCAACATCACCGGCTCGACCATCAGCGATGTGCATCCCTACGGCATGCTCAGCGTCAATGAGGTGATCCAGAAGTCGAGCAACGTGGGCACCGTGAAGATGGCCATGCAGTTGGAGCCCCGCGAAATGTGGGAGATGTTCACCGAGCTGGGTTTTGGGCAAAAACCCACTTTGCCGTTTCCGGGTGTGGTCAGTGGCCGTTTGCGCCCTTACAAATCGTGGCGCCCCGTGGAGCAGGCCACCATGAGCTATGGCTATGGCGTCTCGGGCAGTTTGTTTCAGATGGCTCGGGCTTACACCGTGTTTGCGCGTGATGGCGAAATCGTCCCGGCCACCATGATGAAAGCCGATCACCAGGCGCAGGGCACACGCGTGATCAGTGCTGCCAATGCCAAAGCCATGCGCAAAATGCTGCAAATGGCAGCGGGCCCTGGTGGCACCGGACAAAAAGCCCAGACCATCGGTTATTCGGTGGGTGGCAAGTCGGGCACGGCCCGCAAGCAAGAAGGCAAGGGTTACGCCAGCAAAAAATACCGCGGCTTTTTTGTGGGCATCGCCCCGGTCGAGCAGCCACGCATTGTGGTGGCGGTGATGATCGATGAACCCTCCAACGGGGTCTATTACGGCGGTGCCGTGGCTGCACCCGTGTTCAGCCAAACGGTGCAGCAAACCCTGCGACTGATGGGCGTGCAGCCCGACATGGCCGTCAAGCCCCAGATCGTGGCCAAAGCGGTCGAGGAGTCGTTCTGATGCGCACATGGCACAGCGCTCAAGATGCCGCTGTCTGGTTGCGCTCGCGCGTGACCGGCGAGCTGCGCACCGACAGCCGACTGGTGCAGGCAGGCGACGGCTTCATTGCCTGGCCAGGCGCAGCCACCGATGGGCGGCGTTACCTGGCCCAGGCCTTGGCACAAGGCGCCAGCGCCTGCCTGATGGAAGAGCTTGGACACGACACTTGGCTGAACGCGCTGCAGAGTCCCAAGCAAGAGGCGCTGGCTTGTATGCCCAGCCTCAAAGCCCA
>JAKFXJ010000056.1:0-7738 GCA_021731425.1 Limnohabitans sp.
TGCATGACATAGGCCACGGGCAAACAATAAGTGGTCTGGCCGTCGTCGGCGGTCCAGGCGCGACGAGCCTGTGGGTTGAAGCTTGTGAGTGATTCTTCCTTCAGGGGCAGCAGGTAGCCCTTGGCCTGCATGCGCACACTGGCGTCAAAGGGTCTGCAAAAGATCAGGTCGCCTGCGCGTCTTGTTGAAAGCCGGGCCTCCAGCCGTGCATCGTAGGCAAGAGGCTCTTCGGGTTTGAACTGCACCTTGATGTCGGGGTGCTGGCGCTGAAAGGCTGGAATCAGCACCTTGTCCCAAAAAATCTGGTCGTCCTTGCGCCAGCTTTCGATGGTCAGCACCTGACTTTGGGCAGTACCCACCATCAGCATGGCCGCCATGAGCGTCCTCAGCCTCAGGAGGCTCGCCGCAAAAAGACCGGTCAGGCCAGGGCTTGACCGGTGGCTGCAAAGGCCTGTGCAAAGTGTTTTCATGGGCTGTGCCAAAGGATTATTTCAATACATTTTATTTAATTAAATGCATTCAAACCCTTGCGCACGGCAGAATTTTTGTCCCTTCGCGCCAGGCCCTAAGGCCCAGCCCGAACCACTTCGCCTCTAGCGCCCGTCAGCGCAGCACCAGCACCGGAATGTGCGAATGCGTCAACACTTGCTGGGTTTCACTGCCCAAGAGCAGTCGCTTGATGCCTTTTCGACCGTGTGAGGCCATGACGATCAGGTCGGCTTTGTGCTTTTTGGCCGCCGCAATGATGGCGTCCGAGACCACGTCTGATTTGACGGTGATGGCTTTGGTGCTGACGGCTTTGGCTTTGGCGTTCTTTTCGACCGTGGCCAACTGAACCCGGGCCGTTTCGGTCCACTGGGCTTCGACGCGAGCGATTTCTTCGCTCGACAGGGGGATGCTGCCTTCAAAGTAAGCCTGCGGGTAGCGCGGCACCACCTTGAGCGCGATCAGCTCAGCGCCGCAGGTGGCCGCCAGTCCGATGGCGCTGGCCACGGCTTTTTTGGACAAGGTGGAACCGTCGGTAGCGACAAGGATGCGTTGGTACATGAGGTGCTCCTGTTGAAAATGACAAAAATCCAGCTTAAAAGACACACAAACGGGAGCGCTTGATGTACATCAAGCTTTTGTCGGGGTGGCTGACGTATCTTCGAAACATGACCCAAGTCAATGTTTTGCCCGGCCTGCCTGCTGCGCCCTCTGAAAAAGGGGCCTTGGCGGAATGGGCACCCAACGAGGACAACACCCCGCAGCAGCGGCTGGAACTGCTCGATACGCCCGAAGAATGGGCGGAATTCAGCTTGCCCGAAAAAAGCGACTCAGGCTGCTGGCGCTCCAGCGTGGTGTTTGAAGGCATGCATTGCGCGGCCTGCGCCATCACCCTGGAAGATGCTTTGCGGGCTGTGCCGGGTGTGCAGTCGGTCCAAATCAGCGGTGCCAGCCACCGGGGTCAGATCGTCTGGTCGCCCGAGCGCACGCGCCCCTCTGAATGGATGCGCTCGGTTGAGCGCCATGGCTACAAGGCCTTGCCCGCCAACGATGCCCACGCCCATGCACGCAGGCGCGAAGAGGCCCGGCGCATGGTCTGGCGTTGGGCGGTGGCGGCCATGTGCATGATGCAAGTCATGATGTACGCCACGCCCACGTACCTCAGCCAGCCGGGCGACATCTCGGACGAAGCGGTGCACTTGTTGCGCTGGGCTTCCTGGGTGTTGTCTTTGCCGGTGATGTTTTTCTCATGCACCCCGTTTTTCAGCCAAGCTTGGCGCGACCTGCGCGAGCGACAGATCAGCATGGATTTGCCCGTGGCGCTGGGCATGGTGGTGACCTTTGTGGTCAGCACGCTGGGCACCTTCGAGCCGCAGGGTCCGTTCGGTGCCGAGGTGTTTTTTGACTCGTTCACCATGTTCGTGTTCTTTTTGCTGACGGGTCGCTGGCTGGAGCTGCGCATGCGCGACCGCACGGCCGGGGCGCTGGAGGCGGTGCTCAACCGCTTGCCCGACAGCGTGCGCAAGCGCCAGAGCGATGGCACTTGGGCGCTCTTGTCCATCCGCCGCTTGCAAGTGGGGGATGTGATCGAGGTTTTGCCCGGTGAGGCTTTTGCGGGCGATGGCCGGGTGCTGGCTGGCCAGACCCAGGTGGATGAAGCCTTGCTGACGGGCGAGTCACGGCCACTCGCGCGGGGCGTGGGTGACCGCGTTATTGCCGGCAGCCACAACCTGAGCGGCACCTTGCAGGTGCAGATCGAGCAAATTGGCGCTGCCACCCGTTATGCACAAATCGTGGCCTTGATGGAAAGTGCCTCGGTCTCCAAGCCCGCCATGGCGCAGCTGGTGGACCGTTGGGCCAAGCCTTTTTTGGTGGCGGTGATGCTGGCCTCTTTGGCCTCGGCCATTTATTGGTGGCCCACCGACCCCGCGCACGCGGTGATGGTGGCGGTGGCCGTGCTGATCGTGACCTGTCCTTGTGCTTTGTCGCTGGCCACGCCTGCGGCCATGTTGGCCACCGCCGGGGCATTGGCCCGCAGCGGTGTGATGGTGCGGCGCCTGAGCGCCCTGCAAAACCTGGCCCAGATTGACACGGTGATTTTCGACAAGACGGGCACTCTGACTCGCGATGCTTTCGAAGTGGCCCGCATCCACACACGCGATGGCGTGAGCCAGGCCCAAGCCCTGAACTGGGCAGGCAGCTTGGCGCGGCATTCCTTGCACCCGGTCTCGCGGGCCTTGTGGTCCGAAGCCCGGCGCCGCGCCGATACCGCCGGGCGTTTGCATGAATTGGAAGCCTTGGTCGCGCACGATGTGAGTGAGCAGGCAGGGCAGGGGGTGCAAGGTGTTTTGACCCGGCCAGGCCAAGCCACCCAAACTTTGCGTTTGGGCTCGGCCGCTTTTTGCGAGGCGCCGCCACGCGCCGGGCACCACCTGCAGGTCAGCCTGGCCGATGCGTCGGGCTGGCTCGCCAGCTTTGAGTTGGCCGAGCAAGTGCGCCCCGAGGCGGCGGGTATGGTGCGGGCCTTGGCACACATGGGTTTGACCCTGAAGGTCTTGTCGGGCGACGGCCCCGCTGCGGTGGCCCAAGTGGCGCAGGCCGTGGGCATAGCGGATGCGCAAGGCGGCTGCAGCCCCCAGCACAAATTGCAAGCGCTGCAGGCCCTGCAGGCCCAGGGGCACAAAGTGGCCATGGTGGGCGATGGCCTGAACGACGGGCCGGTCTTGGCCGGGGCCGATGTGTCCTTCGCGCTGGGCCAGGCCGTGCCGCTGGCGCAGTCCAAATCTGATTTTGTGTTGATGGGTGGGCAGCTCGATGTGCTGGTCAGCACAGTCCAACGCAGCCGCCAGACGATGCGCATCGTGCGACAAAACCTGTGGTGGGCGGCTGTTTACAACGCCGCTTGTGTGCCGCTGGCCTTGATGGGCTGGCTGCCCGCCTGGGCTGCGGGCCTGGGCATGGCGCTCAGCTCCTTGCTGGTGGTGCTCAATGCTTTGCGTCTGTCGCAGGCATCGCCAGAGTCGCGGCCGCCCCAGACGATGGAACTTCAACCCGTTTGAGAAAACAGCATGGACATTCTTTATTTGTTGATTCCGTTGTCTGTTGCCTTGGTGTTTTTCATTTTGGCGGGTCTGTGGTGGGCGATTGACCGTGGCCAATTTGAAGACATTGAGGCCGAAGGTGATCGCATTTTGCGTGACGATTGATTTTGATCAAGTGTCCTAGGCATATACCTGGGCACACTTCAAAAGTAGATTTTTTTAAAAACAAGAGGTGAAAATGCAATTTGCCAATATGCAGGCGACGACCTACAACGACAAAGTTGTCAGGCAATTCGCCATCATGACGGTGGTCTGGGGTGTGGTGGGCATGCTGGTGGGCGTGATCATTGCAGCCCAACTCACCTGGCCGGAACTCAACTTCGGTATTTCCTGGCTCAGTTATGGCCGTCTGCGGCCCTTGCACACCAACGCGGTCATTTTTGCGTTTGGTGGTTGTGGCTTGTTTGCCGCTGCTTACTACGTGGTTCAGCGCACCTGCAATGTGCGCTTGATCAACGACAAGGTGGCCGCTTTCACCTTTTGGGGTTGGCAGCTGGTCATTGTGTTGGCGGCCATTTCTTTGCCTCTGGGTTTGACCCAAAGCAAGGAATACGCTGAGCTGATTTGGCCCATCGACGTGCTGATCGCGGTGGTCTGGGTGGCGTTTGCTTTTGTGTTCTTTGGCACGGTGGGCATTCGCAAGGTGCGTCACATTTATGTGGCCAACTGGTTCTTTGGTGCTTTCATCATTGCCGTGGCTTTGTTGCACATCGTCAACAACATCCAGTTGCCCACAGGCCTGCTGCACTCGTATTCTGCTTATGCCGGCGTGCAAGACGCCATGGTGCAATGGTGGTACGGCCACAATGCCGTGGGCTTCTTCCTCACCGCTGGTTTCCTGGGCATGATGTATTACTTCATCCCCAAGCAAGCCGAGCGTCCTGTTTACTCGTACCGCCTGTCGATCGTGCACTTTTGGGCGCTGATCTTCACCTACATGTGGGCCGGCCCTCACCACCTGCACTACACCGCCTTGCCGGACTGGACCCAGTCTGTGGGCATGGTGTTCTCGCTGATCTTGTTGGCACCCAGCTGGGGCGGCATGATCAACGGCATCATGACCTTGTCGGGCGCTTGGCACAAACTGCGTGACGATCCGATCCTGCGCTTTTTGATCGTGTCCCTGTCTTTCTACGGCATGTCGACCTTTGAAGGCCCGATGATGTCCATCAAGACCGTCAACGCGCTGAGCCACTACACCGATTGGACCGTGGGCCATGTGCACTCGGGTGCCTTGGGTTGGGTGGGTTTGGTGACCATGGGTTCCATGTACTACCTGATTCCCCGTTTGTTCGGCCAGAAAAAGATGTACAGCGTCAAGGCCATCGAAATCCACTTCTGGACCGCCACGATTGGCATCGTGATTTACATCGCGGCCATGTGGATTGCCGGTGTGATGCAGGGCCTGATGTGGCGTGCCATCAACGCCGACGGTACCTTGACCTACACCTTTGTGGAGTCTGTCAAAGCCACCTTCCCATTTTATGCCTTGCGTTTGCTGGGCGGCGTGTTGTACCTGAGTGGCATGGTCATCATGCTTTGGAACACTTTCAAGACCGTGTCCATGGGCCGGTCGGTGGAAGTCCAGATCCCGACACTCGCACCTGCACACTGAGGAGAAATTAAGAATGGCTCAAAACCCAAAATCAGGCGGCTTGTCCCATGAGAAAGTCGAGACCAACAACTTTTTGATGATCGTTTTGATCTTCATCGTCTTGTTGGTCGGTGGCATGGTCGAAATCGTGCCCTTGTTCTTCCAGAAATCCACCACCGAGCCGGTGCCGGGTCTCAAGCCCTACACCGCACTGCAGGTGGTTGGCCGTGATGTGTATGTGCGTGAAGGTTGCTACAACTGCCACTCGCAGATGATTCGCCCCTTCCGCGCTGAAACCCTGCGCTACGGTTCGTACTCGCTGGCGGGTGAATTCGTCTACGACCGTCCCTTCCAGTGGGGCTCCAAGCGCACAGGTCCTGATTTGGCCCGCGTGGGTGGCCGCTACAGCGATGAGTGGCACCGCATTCACTTGACCAATCCCCGTGATTTGGTGCCCGAGTCCAACATGCCGGCTTACCCATGGCTGGAAAAGACAGCCGCTGACCACGCCACTGTGGTGGCACGCATGTCGGCCTTGCGGACTTTGGGCGCACCTTACGCCGATGAAGAGTTGGCCAAAGCACCCGAAGAAGTCAAAGGCAAAACCGAGTTGGATGCGGTCATTGCGTACCTGCAAGTGCTCGGCATTCACCGCAAATGAGGCAAAGCCATGGACATCAATACTTTGCGATCCATCGTGACCGTCCTGGCCTTCTTGGCATTCATCGGCATCGTGGTCTGGGCTTGGTCGCGGCGAAACCAAGCCAGCTTTGACGAAGCGGCGCAATTGCCGTTCCGCCAAGACGACTGAGCGGTCCTCCAGAACTCTAAAAAATATTTCAAGGAAACTCCATGAGTGACTTCATCAGCAACTTCTGGCACTTGTATGTGGCCGGCATCACGCTGGTCAGCATCATTGCTTGTCTGCTTTTGTTGTGGTTCAGCGGCAAGGCCAAGGCCATGACCGCCAACGACAACACCACCGGCCACGTCTGGGACGGTGACTTGCGTGAGATGAACAACCCGCTGCCCCGTTGGTGGGTGGGTTTGTTCATCATCACGGTCATTTTTGCCTTCGTTTACCTGGCCATGTACCCGGGTGCAGGCAACTTTGCCGGCAAATTTGGCTGGTCTTCGGCCGGTCAGTACGAGGCTGAAGTGGCCAAGGGCAATGCCGAAGTGGCGCCGCTGTACGCCAAGTTCCAGGGCATGCCATCCGAGCAAGTGTCCAAAGATCCCCAAGCCCTGGCCATTGGTGACCGCCTGTTCATGAACAACTGCGCACAGTGCCACGGCTCTGATGCACGCGGCAGCAAGGGCTTTCCCAATTTGGCCGATGCCGATTGGTTGTATGGCGGCACACCCGACGCGATCAAAACCACCTTGGTGCAAGGCCGTGCCGGCAACATGCCGCCCATGGCTGCCGCCGTGGGCACACCCGAGGACGTGCGCAACGTGGCGCACTATGTGTTGAGCCTGTCCCAAAGCCCGCACGACTCGCTGCGTGCACAACTGGGCAAATCCAAGTTCGGTGCTTGCGCGGCTTGCCACGGCATGGACGGCAAGGGCAACCACGCCATGGGTGCCCCCAATCTGACCGACGACATCTGGTTGCACGGCTGGGGTGAGAACGCCATCGTGAACATCATCAACAACGGCAAGGTCAACCAGATGCCCGCACAGGCCGCCAAGTTGACCGAAGGCCAGATCCATGTGCTCGCTTCCTATGTCTGGGGCTTGTCCAATAACGCTGTGGCCAGCGCTGCAGCCAGTCCTGCCAAGTGATGTCACCCCCTGCAGCAGGCTGGCCCTGTTGCAGGAATTGAACCAAGGTTTGCGTTTTGTCCACCCCTGAAGATCGTCCCTCCCGCAGCGTGATCCCGATCACCCCCGTGCCCGCCGAGGGCGATTCGGACATGGTGTCGCTGTACCAAGCCCACCAAAAAATTTACCCCCGCAGTGTTCAGGGCGTGTTTGCCAAATGGCGTTGGCTCATGGTGGTGATCACCCAATTGGTCTTCTACGGCCTGCCTTGGCTGGAGTGGGGGCAGCGCCAGGCGGTGCTGTTTGACTTGGGGGCCCGCAGGTTCTACATCTTCGGCCTCGTGCTCTACCCACAGGACTTCATTTACCTGACGGCTTTGCTGGTCATCTCGGCCTTGTCGCTGTTTTTGTTCACGGCTGTGGCGGGACGTTTGTGGTGCGGATTTGCCTGTCCACAAACCGTGTACACCGAAATTTTCATCTGGATCGAGCGCCAGTTTGAAGGCGATCGATCGGCCCGCATGCGCCTGGACGATGCACCAATGAGCTTCAACAAGCTCTGGCGCAAAACCGGCAAGCAACTCGCTTGGATTGTGTTGTCGCTTTGGACGGGTTTCAGCTTCGTGGGCTACTTCACGCCGATCCGCGAATTGACCGCCTCGATCTTCTCGCTGGGATTTGGCCCTTGGGAAATTTTCTGGATCCTGTTTTACAGCTTTGCCACGTATGGCAATGCGGGCTTCATGCGTGAGCAGGTGTGCAAATACATGTGCCCTTATGCCCGCTTTCAGAG
>JAKFXJ010000056.1:7748-12199 GCA_021731425.1 Limnohabitans sp.
ACCTACGACGAGGCGCGGGGTGAGCCGCGTGGTGCCCGTTCTAAAAAAGCTGACCCTAAGGCGCTGGGCTTGGGCGCTTGTGTGGACTGCACCTTGTGTGTGCAGGTCTGCCCCACCGGCATCGACATCCGCAAAGGCCTGCAGTACGAGTGCATTGGCTGCGGCGCGTGTGTGGACGTGTGCAACAACGTGATGGACAAGGTCGGTTACGAGCGTGGTCTCATCAAGTTCTCGACACAAAACGCCCTGGACAAAGGCTGGAGTGGGGCACAAACCGTGCGCCGCATTTTCCGCCCGCGTGTCTTGGTTTACACCGCTGTGCTGTGGGCCATCATCATCGGGGTGGGGCTGTCCTTGTGGGGTCGCGATCCGTTCAAGGTGGACATCGTGCGCGACCGCGCCACCATGGCCCGCATTGTGGCGGGCGGCAAAATTGAAAACGTGTACCGCTTGCAAATCATGAATGCGGCCGAGCGGAACTTGACTTTCCAGTTGCAAGTCGATGGTCTTCCGGGCCTGGCCCTGGCCACCGAGCCGCTGGTGGAAGTGGGTGCCACCGAATCGCGTTGGGTGTCTGTGCGATTGCAAGTGCCCTACGACGCCGCGTCCGCTGGTTCGCACCCGATCCATTTCCGCATCGAATCCCGATCGACAGATGGCCAATCGGTCGGTCAGCTGAGCGAAAAAACCGTGTTTCTGGTCCCTCGCTGAGTGACCTCTATTTTTGAAAGACAGCCATGAACAAGGTTCTGAATGTGAGCAAAGAGGGACAGCCCTGGTGGCGTTTTGGTTTGGTGTGGATGGTGATTGGTGGCCCCGCCGTGGTGGTGGTGGCGGGTTTCATCACGTTCTACATTGCCGCGACCAACCCCGACCCGGTGCTCAACGTCACGCCACGCACCGCCATGCAAGAGCGCCAGGGCATCACCCATGTCCCCGCCATGCAAGGACGCAACCATGCGGCCACAGGCGAGTTGCCCGCCGCGCTGCAAAAACCTGCTGCTGAACCCACCAAACCCTGACCCCAAGGGAGACACGATGCTTGCTCAACGTTGGATGTGGATCGCCTGGCCAGCCTTTTTGGTCGCAGGCCTGTTGGAAGTGCTGGTGTTCGCTTTTGTTGACCCGCAAGACCTGCACTGGTTCGGGCAAGACCTGGACCTGTCCAGGCAAGCGATTTACACGCTGGCCTTTTTTGCTTTTTGGGGCCTGACCATGCTCGCCAGCGGTCTTACCACGCTGCTGAGCCTGTCGCCGTTCGAGGTCAACCGTTGTCCGGTGCAGCCATCAGACAGGCCTGCAGAGTGCAGCAAAAACCGTGTCAATGGCACTGATTGTTGTTGACCAGGCGCTGCAGGCCCTCGGTGTCCAGAATGCGCACATGGCGCTGCTTGACTTCCACGGTGCCGTCTTCCACAAACTTCGAAAACGTACGGCTCACGGTTTCGAGCTTCAGGCCCAGGTAGCTGCCAATTTCTTCGCGCGTCATGCGCAGCACCAGCTCGGACTGTGAAAAACCACGGGCATGCAAACGTTGCACCAGATTCAGCAAAAAAGCGGCCAATCGTTCTTCGGCCCGCATGCTGCCCAAAAGCAACATCACGCCGTGCTCGCGCACGATCTCTCGGCTCATGATTTTGTGAACATGGTGCTGCAAAGCGGTCACTTCGCGTGAGATTTCTTCGATCCGGTCAAAGGGCATGACACAGACTTCGGCGTCTTCGAGTGCCACCGCATCGCAGCTGTGCTGGTCGTTCACGATGCCGTCCAGTCCAATGATCTCGCCCGCCATCTGAAAGCCCGTGACTTGGTCGCGCCCGTCTTCGGTGGCCAGGCAGGTCTTGAAAAAACCGGTGCGGATGGCGTAGAGCGACGTGAACTTTTCGCCATTGGTGAAGAGGGTGTCACCCCGCTTGATCTTGCGGCGCACAGCCACCAGATCGTCGAGGCGGTTGAGGTCATGGTCGCTCAGGCCCATGGGCATGCACAACTCGCGCAAGTTGCAATTGGAGCAGGCGACTTTGATGGCTTGTGGATTCATGGTTTATCTCTTGGTTGAGCAATGGATTTGCCTTGGATCAAGACTTGAGCTTATCCCGAAAAATGTGCTTTATTTGCGGGTATACCCTGTCCTTGCTCGAAATCCCGAAAAACCGGTAAAGGGTTTGACCTGAGTCAAAGCATGGCCACATGCATGCGGGCATAGTAATGACTTGTTCTGTACACATTCGAATTAAGGGGCAGACACATGTCCGTCATCACATCGCAATTGCTGACACGCTTTGACGTGCCCGGCCCGCGCTACACCTCCTACCCCACGGCAGACCGTTTTTTGGAGGCCTTTGGCGAGGCCGATTACGTGCAGGCGCTCACGCAGCGCCAGTCGGGGTCGGTGGGCAAGCAGCCACCGCTGTCGCTGTACGTGCACATCCCGTTTTGCGAATCGCTGTGCTACTACTGTGCCTGCAACAAAATCATCACCAAACACAAAGAGCGGGCTGCGGATTATTTGCGTTACCTGCGCAAAGAGGTGGAGCTGCACACCCAGCACCTGGGGCGCGGTCAATCGGTCAGCCAGTTGCATCTGGGCGGTGGCACACCCACTTTCATGAGTGACGACGAGTTGCGCCAACTGATGGTCCTGCTGCGCGAACACTTTGAATTCGTACCGGGCGGTGAATACTCTGTCGAGGTGGACCCACGCACAGTGGACGAAAACCGCCTGGCCGTGCTGGCCGAGCTGGGTTTCAATCGCCTCAGTTTTGGCGTGCAGGACTTTGACCCTGCGGTGCAAAAAGCCGTGCACCGCATCCAGCCTGCAGACCAGGTGTTTGCTTTGGTCGAGGCGTCTCGCCGATTGGGTTTTGAATCGGTCAATGTCGACCTGATTTACGGCTTGCCCCTGCAAACCCCCGAGTCTTTTGACCGCACGCTGGAGCAGGTGAAAAGTCTGCGTCCTGACCGCATCGCGCTGTATGCCTATGCGCACTTGCCCGAACGCTTCAAGCCGCAGCGCCGCATTCACGCACAAGAGCTGCCTGCAGGAGCGGCCAAGGTGGCCATGCTGTCGCGCTCGCTCGACGCGCTGACCGATGCGGGCTATGTCTACATCGGCATGGACCACTTCGCTTTGCCGGGTGACGCTTTGGCCGTGGCCAAGAGACAGGGGCGTTTGCACCGCAATTTCCAGGGTTACAGCACGCAGGCCGATTGCGACCTGATTGCGCTGGGTGTGTCCTCAATCGGTCGCATCGGCACGACCTACAGCCAAAACGCCAAGACCCTGGAAGAGTATGCCGACCTGCTCGATCAAGGCCATTTCCCGGTGGTGCGGGGCCTGGCCCTCACGCGCGACGACCTGATTCGCCGCTCGGTCATCATGGCGCTCATGTGCCAAGGACAGTTGCAATACGAGTCCATCAACTTGGCCTGGCTGGTCGACTTCAAGACCTTGTTTGCTCAAGAGTTGATCCAGCTGCAAGAGATGCAGGCGCAAGGCCTGGTCCAGTTGAGTGAGACTGGCATTCAGGTCACGGCCATGGGCTGGTTCTTTGTGCGCGGCGTGGCCATGGTGTTTGACCGTTATCTGCAGGCCGACCGCCACCGCACGCGGTTTTCCAAAATCATTTGATGCGCACTGGGAGGGGCTGCATCGCTGAAAATGCACCTTTCGATATTCAAGCGAACAAGCCATGCAAAGTTCTTTGGCCATCACGGCCTTGATGATGGGGGTGCTGGGCGGGCCACATTGTGTGGCCATGTGCGGTGCGGCCTGTGCCGGTCTGGGTCAGGCTGCGGGGGAGCGGCGGGCGCAGGCCTTGCTGGCGTTTCAGCTGGGTCGCCTGTGGGGCTATGCACTTTTGGGTGCGGTGGCTGCGGCGAGTGTGCAGGGCTTGGGCTGGTTGACCACGCAGTCGGCCGCCATTCGCCCGGTCTGGACCTTGCTGCACCTGGCCGCGCTGGTGCTGGGCTTGTTGCTCATGCTGCAAGCACGCCAACCTGTGTGGCTCGATGCGGCGGCTCGCCGCTTGTGGGCGCGTGTGCGCTCTTTCAACAGCCGATGGGGTCGGGCCGCGCCTTGGATGGTGGGTGGCTTATGGGCCTTGATGCCCTGCGGCTTGCTTTATTCGGCCTTGATGGTGGCGGCTTTGACCAGCCAGCCGGTGGAGGGTGCAGCCACCATGGCCTTGTTTGCTTTGGGCAGCAGCATCAGCCTGTGGGCCGGACCATGGCTGTTTTTGCGCATGCAGACATTGGGCGATGGGGCCTGGGGCATGCGTGTGGCCGGCTTGGCGCTGGCGTCGGTCTCGGCCTGGGCCTTGTGGATGGGCCTGGTGCATGACCAGGCGCCTTGGTGCGTGACACCCTGAAAACTAGACGAGTCGAACGACCGGTCAAGTTGACCGGAGGTGATGTCCAAGGGGCCGTTGATCAGGCCACCAAACCTTTGT
>JAKFXJ010000075.1 GCA_021731425.1 Limnohabitans sp.
GCCTGGCGCGTGCCCACCCGCAGGCCACCTGGTAAGCCCCAAGCCAATCCAAGCCATGCCTACCCTCACTTCGCAGCCCAGCACCGCCGATGTGGCCCGCGCTTGGGACATGCTCGACAGCTTGACCGACCCGGAAATTCCGGTGGTCACTTTGCGCGAGCTGGGCATCTTGCGCGACGTGCGTGCAGGTGACGCGGGGCTGGAAGTGGTCATCACGCCCACCTACAGCGGCTGCCCGGCCATGGGTGCGATCGAGGACGACGTGAAAGCCCTGCTGCAGGCCAACGGCCTGCAAGGCCGCGTGGTCACACAACTGGCCCCAGCCTGGACCACCGACTGGATGACCGAAGTCGCCAAAGACAAGCTGCGTGCCTACGGCATTGCCCCGCCGCACACCTGCGCCAGCAACGTATCAGGCGCAGCCAGCGTGGTGCAGTTTGCTTCTCGCAGCGCCAAACCCGAGGTGGTGAACTGCCCTCAATGCGGCTCGGCCAACACCACCGAAACCTCCCATTTCGGCTCGACCGCCTGCAAGGCCCTTTACCGGTGCCTGGCCTGCATGGAGCCCTTCGATTACTTCAAACCTTACTGAGCGGCCATGCCGGCCCTGAAGCACCATGTCCGCACCCCGATTTCATGACCTCCCGATCGCACGCGTCAATCCCGAAGCGGCTGGTGCCGTGGCGATCACGCTGAACGTGCCTGCCGATCTGCGCAGCAGCTTCGACTTCCAGCCCGGCCAGTTCCTGACCTTGCGTGCGGACATCGATGGGGCTGACGTGCGACGCAGCTACTCCATCAGCTCGGCCCGCAGCCAACTGCAAAAGAACGGCGTATTGGAAGTAGGCATCCGCCCCGTCGAAGGCGGTGTGTTCTCCAACTGGGCCGCCACCCAGCTCCAAGCGGGTGACACCCTGCGCGTGATGCCACCCGACGGCCGCTTTGTGGTGCAACGGCCCCGCGCCATTCACCGCGTGGGTTTTGCAGCAGGCTCGGGCATCACGCCCATCCTGTCCATCCTGGCCAGTACCCTCGAAGACCAGCCCGACAGCAAATTCACCTTGGTCTATGGCAACCGCCGCATGGACAGTGTGATGTTCAACGAAGCGCTGCAAGACCTGAAAGACCGCTATCCCTCGCGCCTGACGCTGATCCACATCCTGTCGCGCCAAGCGCAAGAAGTACCTCTGCTCGAAGGCCGCATCAACGCGGCCAAAGTGCAGGCGATCATCGACGCGTTTTTGCCCGTGGGCAGCATGGACGAGGTGTTTGTTTGCGGACCCGAAGCCATGATCGAAGCCACCGAGCAGGCCCTGCTGACGGCTGGCGTGAAAGCCGAGCGCATCCGCACCGAGCGTTTTAGCTCACCCACACTGGATGCCCTGGCCCCCGAAGTCCGCGCCAAAGCCGTGCTGGGCCATCCCGCTACACGTGAGCAAGGCGAGGTACAGCTCACCGTGGTGCTGGACGGCAAGCCTTACGACATGCCGATGAACCGCAACGAAAAGATCCTCGACATCGCCTTGTCACTGGGCCTGGACCTGCCATATTCGTGCAAAGCAGGGGTGTGCTGCACCTGCCGCTGCAAGGTCATGGAAGGCACCACCGAGATGGAGAAGAACTTCACCCTCGAAAAGCCCGAAGTCGAGCAAGGCTTCATCCTGTCTTGCCAAGCCCGCCCGACCAGCGAGCGTGTGGTGATCAGTTTCGACGAGCGCTGAAATAGCGCCCGTTCACTCGCCCGACTGCTGCATCGCCCACATGCTGGCGTAGCGGCCTTGTTGGGCCAGCAGCTCGGCGTGGTTGCCGCGCTCGATGATCTGGCCCGCTTCCATCACCAAAATCTCGTGCGCATCCACCACCGTGGACAGGCGGTGCGCGATCACCAGCGTGGTTTTGTTTTGCGCCACGCTGGCCAGCTCAGACTGAATGGCGCGTTCGTTGGCCGAATCGAGCGCCGAGGTGGCTTCGTCGAACACCAAGATCGGTGGGTTTTTGAGCAAAGTGCGGGCAATGGCCACGCGCTGCTTTTCACCGCCTGACAATTTCAACCCGCGCTCACCTACAGAGGTTTGGTAACCCTTGGGCGTGGAAGCAATGAAGTCGTGGATACGGGCCGAACGCGCCGCGCCCTCGATCTCGGCTTGGCTTGCGCCAGGGCGGCCATAGGCGATGTTGTAGGCCACGCTGTCGTTGAACAGCACCGTGTCTTGCGGCACGATGCCCAAGGCTTGGCGCACGCTGGCTTGGGTGACTTGGCGAATGTCTTGCTCCGCAATTCGGATAAAGCCTTGCTGCACGTCGTAAAAGCGGAACATCAAACGCGCCAGCGTGGACTTGCCTGAGCCTGAAGGGCCGACCACCGCCACGGTTTTGCCTGCTGGAATGGTGAAGCTGATGTCTTTGAGGATCGGGCGGTCGCTTTCGTAGGCAAAGGACACGCGGTCAAACACCACATCGGGTGCGCCCTGCAAAGCCAGCGCTGATGCGCCGGGCACATCGGCCACTTCGCGCTCGCGGTCCATCAGCACAAACATCTTGTCAAGATCGGTCAGGCTTTGTTTGATCTCGCGGTACAGCACACCCAAGAAATTCAAGGGAATGTACAGCTGGATCATGAAAGCGTTGATCATGACCAAGTCGCCCAAAGTCATGCGCCCGGCCACCACCCCTTCGGTGGCACGCCAAAGCATGGCCACCAAGGCCGACGCGATGATGAGCTGCTGCCCGGTGTTGAGCAAAGACAAGGAGGTTTGTGCCTTCAGGCGCGACAAGCGCAGGCGCTCCAAGCTTTCGTCGTAGCGGCCCGCCTCGAATTGCTCATTGCCAAAGTATTTGACGGTTTCGTAGTTCAAGAGCGAGTCAACCGCCCGCGTGTGGGCCGCCGAATCGAACTCGTTGGCCTGTTTGCGAAACTGCGTGCGCCACTCGGTGACACGCACCGTGAAGAAAATATAAAACGCCAAGGCCGCCAAGGTGATGCCCGCGAACCAAGCATCGAACTTGACCGCCAAAATCGTCAACACCAAACCCACTTCAATCAAGGTGGGAATGACGCTGTAGAGGGAATACGAAATCAGCGACTCAATGCCGCGCACGCCGCGCTCGATGTCGCGAGTCATCCCGCCCGTTTGACGGGCCAAATGGAAGCGCAGGCTCAAAGCGTGCAAATGTTCAAAGGTCTGCAAAGCGATGCTGCGCGACGCGCCTTGTGTGGCCTTGGCAAACACCAGCTCGCGCAACTCGGTGAAGGCGGACGTCATCAAGCGCAAAGCGCCATAACCCACCAACAAAGCCACGGGCACCACCAAGACCGCTTGAGGGTCTCCGGGCTTGAGGCTCATGGCGTCGACCAGCTCTTTGAGCAGCAGGGGCACGCTCACATTGGCCAGCTTGGCGCACACCATGAGGCTGAGCGCAATGACCACACGCCATTTGTATTGCCACAAATAGGGCAAGAGGCGCGACAAGGTTTTCCAGTCGTTACCAGGCGGCGTTGGCGTCACGGCACCGGGCTTGGCACCAGGGGCATGGGGAGAAGCAGGGGCAGCGGTTTCGCCGTGGTGGCGCATAAGGGACAATCCGGTTTTGACGTTAACCACCGATTGTGCCCATGTCTGACACCTCACACCCGAACACCGTGTCTTTGCCCACCGACCAAGAGCTGGTGCTCAAGGTCATCCCCATGCCCGCCGACTGCAATGCGAGTGGCGATATCTTTGGCGGCTGGGTCATGGCCCAGGTCGACTTGGCGGGTGCGGTATTGCCCGCGCGGCGTGTGCGCGGGCGCATGGTCACCGTGGCCGTCAACGAGTTCATCTTCAAACAGGCCGTCAAGGTGGGCGACATCCTGTCTTTTTTCTCGCGCATTGTGCGCGTGGGGCGCACCTCGGTCACCGTCAAGGTGGAGGTGTTTGCAGAACGCTTTCAGTTGCAGGGTCAGTACATCAAGGTCACTGAAGCGAACCTGACCTACGTGGCGGTGGACGACCAAGGCAAACCCAGGCCCGTGCCTGCGGAGTGAATCGCCCGAGAGCTCAGGACACGATGTAAGCGGCAGCGCCGGTCGACATCAAGGTGCCATCAGGCCCACAAAACTCCATGCGCGACGACCCCACACGCGAGCCCACACGCAAGGCGTTGGCGGTGATGGTGAAGTGCTCGCCAATGCCCGGGCGCAGATAGTCCACCCGCAAGTCGATGGTGCCCAGCTTGGCAAAGCGCTCCAAGCGTTTGGCGGGCGGCTCGTCCATGTGCTTGGCGGCCAGTGCGGCCATCACCGCCGCGCTGCCAATGGCGTCGAGCACCGCGCTGATGACGCCGCCATGGATGCGGTTGTAAGCAAAGTGCCCGACCAACTCAGGCCGCATGTCGATGCGGGCCTCCACGCCCTCCGGCGTGACCTTGACGAGCTTCAAGCCCAAGGTTTTGTTGAAGACTATTTTTTCTTCGTAGATCTGGCGAAAACCTTCGATGTACTCGGGTTCCAGAACGATAGGGGCAGGTGAACGGTGGGGCATGCCTGAGATTCTAGGGAAGAACCGCTTTCGGCAGCCCCCAGCCTTCAAAGTTTGGAAAAGTCAGGTTTGCGCTTTTCCATGAAAGCACCAAACGCCTCTTTGGCAGCGGGTTCGCGCAGCATGCGGCCAAAGTCTCGGCCTTCTTCGTCCATCTTTTGCAGCACGGCCTGCTGGTCGCCGCCCTTCATCAAGCGCTTGGTGGCGATGAGTGACGTGAGCGGCTTGGCGGCGAGCTTGCGGGCCTGGGCTTGGGCGTAACCATTGACCTCGGTGGGCGGCACCACGCGGTTGACCAGACCTACCTCTTGCGCGGCTTCGGCAAAAAAGGGCTCACCCATCAGGAGGGCTTCGGCTGCGCGGTGGTAACCGAACATGCGCGGCGCGAGATAACTCGAAGCCGCCTCAGGGCACAGACCCAGATTCACGAATGGCATGGAGAACGCCGCGTTGTCACCGGCATAAACCAAGTCGCAATGGAACAGCATGGTGGTGCCAATGCCCACCGCAGGCCCTGCCACAGCGGCGAGCAGTGGCTTTTCGAAAGTGGCGATGCCGCGCAAAAAGCGGAACACGGGCGACTCTTGTGTGCTGGGCGGCTGGTTCAAGAAGTCGCCAATGTCATTGCCCGCACTGAAGATGCTCTCATGCCCCTGAAACACCACGACCCGAACGGCGGGATCGGCTGCGGCCTGGGCCACAGCGTCGGCCATCGCGGCATACATGGACGAGGTGATGGAGTTCTTTTTGTCCAGGCGGTTGAAGGTGATGGTCATCACCCCCGCGTCGGTGTGGGTCAGGATGTCAGACATGGTGGTCCTTGTGATGTGTCGTAGGTGCGAGAAGGTTTACTGAACCCGAATCCAGGTTTGTGTGCGTCCCAAAATGGGAGCGCCAATGAAACCACGGACTTCAAGTTTTTTGCCGCCGTCGATCGGGGTCAGGCGCAGGCTGTAGTTTTTGCCGTTCTCGGGATCGAGGATTTTCCCACCCTCCCACACCGCCTTGCCGTCACTTTGTTGACCGCCCCGGATGATTTCCATGCCGATTTTGGGCTTGTCTTTGCGGTCGTCGGTGCACAAGGTGCAGTTTGGCTCGGTGTTGGGGTTGTTTTGCAGCGACCTTTCGACCACGCCCGACAAGCCACCCGCTGCGTTTTGGCTGATGCGGATTTCGGCTTTGGGCTGCTTGCTCTCGTCGTCGATGCTGCGCCACAGGCCCACCGGGCTCATTTGGGCGTGTGCGGCCAGGCTCAGCAGGCCCAGGCTCAAGGTCAAAGCGGTTTTGATCATGGGGTTCTTCCTTTTTGAAAGTGGGTTCAGGCCAGTGCGGCGTCGGTGTCCATCAGCACATCGCTGCCCGCACGGATGCGGCGCATCAGGCTCGAAGTCTCGGGCATCAAGCGGGTGAAGTAAAAACGCGCCGTTTGCAGCTTGGCTTGGTAGAACGGGTCGGGGCGCTGAGCTTCTTCTTCGGCCTCGGCCAATTTGGCCAGCGCGATCTGCGCCGAGCGGGCCCAGAAGTAACCCAGCACCAGGTGGCCCACCACACGCAAATAGTCCACGGCCGCCGCGCCCACCTCGTCGGCATTGCTCATGGCTTTCATGCCCACTTCACCTGTGAGTTGCGTGAGTTTTTGGCCCAAGTCAGCCAGTGGCTTGATGAACTCACCCATGGCTTCGTTGGCCATTTCAGCCTTGACCAATTGCTCGACCAGTTTGCCGAACTTCTTGAGCGTGGCGCCCTGGTTACCCAGCACCTTGCGGCCCAGCAAGTCGAGCGACTGGATGGTGTTGGTGCCCTCGTAGATCATGTTGATGCGGGCGTCACGCACGTACTGCTCCATGCCCCACTCTTTGATGTAGCCGTGGCCGCCAAACACCTGCTGGCAGGCCGATGTCGCCTCCCACGCGTTGTCGGTGGTGAAGGCCTTGACGATGGGCGTAAGCAGGGCCACGACCTCGGCCGCCTCGGCACGCACAGCTTCGTCGGGGTGGTTGAGTTCTTTGTCGAGCAGCAAAGCGCAATAGCAAGCCAGAGCGCGGCCACCTTCGGCATAGGCCTTGGCGGTCATGAGCATGCGGCGCACATCGGGGTGCACGATGATCGGGTCGGCGGGTTTGCCGGGGGCTTTGACACCCGTGAGCGAACGCATTTGCACGCGGTCTTTGGCATAGGCCAAGGCATTTTGGTAAGCCACTTCGGTCAGGCCCAAGGACTGGTTGCCCACACCCAGACGGGCGGCGTTCATCATCACAAACATGGCCGCTAAACCCTTGTTGGGTTGGCCCACCAGGGTGCCCACGGCGCCGTCCAAAACCATCTGGCAGGTGGCATTGCCGTGGATGCCCATCTTGTGCTCCAGGCCGCCGCAATAGATGCCGTTGCGCTCGCCGATGCTGCCGTCTGCGGCCACGTTGTACTTGGGCACGATGAAGAGGCTGATGCCTTTGCTGCCGGGGGGCGCATCGGGCAAGCGGGCCAGCACCAGGTGCACGATGTTGGGGGCCAGGTCATGTTCGCCCGCACTGATGAAAATCTTTTGGCCGCTGAGCTTGTAAGTGCCGTCGGCCTGAGGCTCAGCATTGGTGCGCAGCATGCCGAGGTCTGTGCCGCAATGCGGCTCGGTCAGGCACATGGTGCCGGTCCATTCGCCACTGGTCAGCTTGGGCAGGTACAAGGCTTTTTGCTCGGGTGTGCCGTGGGCGTGCAGGCACTCATAAGCGCCGTGGCTCAGGCCCGGGTACATGGTCCAGGCTTGGTTGGACGAGTTGAGCATCTCGTAAAAGCACTGGTTGACCACAAAGGGCAAGCCTTGGCCGCCAAACGCGGGGTCGCAGCTGAGCGCGGGCCAGCCACCGGCCACGTACTGCGCATAGGCCTCTTTGAAACCGTCGGGCGCTTTGACGTCGTGTGTATCGCGGTTGAGCTGACAGCCTTGTGTGTCCCCCGAAATGTTGATGGGAAACACCACCTCAGCGGCAAATTTGCCACCTTCTTCGAGCACCGCGTTGATAGTGTCGGCGTCGGTGTCGGCGTGCTTGGGCAGGGCCTTGAGTTCGTTGCTCACGTTGAGCAACTCGTGCAGCACAAACTGCATGTCACGAAGGGGTGGGTTGTAGACGGGCATGAGCGGACTCCTTGAATCTGTGTTGGGGGGAAGATCGGAAAAAAATCAGGCCTTGTCCAGTTTGCGGAGGGCCTTGGGCTCTGCCACCAACTTGGGGGGCTTGGCCGCACTCACCGACGTGGGCGCAGGCAGCGTGTTGGTGTCGGCATAACGGGAGAGGATGTGCTGAAAGCCTTGGCGGGCGCGATCGGCAGCGTTGGGGTTGCGCAAAAAACGGGCTTCGTAATGCAGCGCCAAAATCAGGCCATGGATTTCAAAGGCGATCTGATGCGCATCTGACACACGGCTGAGCTGGCCTTCGGCCTGGGCCAGTTCAACGGCCCGGCGCAAAGCGGTTTGCCAAGTGGTCACCGAAGAGGCCAGGGCATCGCGCACCGGGCCGGTGCGGTCATCAAACTCGACCGCACCGCTGATGTAGATGCAACCCGAATCGATCTCGGTCGAGGTCTGCTCCATCCAGTTGTCAAACAGGGCCTGCAGGCGTGGCAGACCTCTGGTTTTTTGCATGGCCGCATAGAAAACCTCGGCCTCAAAACGGTCGTGGTATTCACGAATCACGGATATTTGGAGTTCTTCGCGTGATCCAAAATGGGCAAACACGCCCGACTTGCTCATGCCGGTGACTTCAGCCACCGCGCCTATGGACAAGCCTTCCAGGCCAATCTGCGAAGCCAAACCCAGGGCCGCGTCGATGATCACAGCCTTGGTTTGCTGGCCTTTGATGAGCACACGACGGCCCGCCTCGGGCGCAGGTGAGCCTTCAACTTTGGAGGGGGGTTTTGGAACGGTCATGGCGCCTCAAAAAAAGAACGACCGTTCTATTTTGCACCAATTTCAGGGTCTCAGCCCATGCACCCGCCGAAATCAGGGTAAATCAGGGGCATTCGGTTTTATTGCTTTCACGCGCAAAGCAGTGAAAAACTCAGGTTCGGTCTGAGGGTCCGTCCGGTTTTTTCATGGGCAGGTGGCCCGCCAACTCCAGCTGCATGCAGATCATGTTGACCAGCATGGCCACCGAGGGTCTGCCGGTTTCGATCACAAAGTGCGCCGCTTCACGGTAAAGCGGGTCACGCGCCTCGAACAAGGTGCGCAAACGACCGAGCGGATCGTCCACTTGGAGCAAAGGACGGGCATTGTCGTGCCGCACGCGTCTGAACACATCTTCCGGCGTGGAGCGCAGGTAAATCACCTGGCCGCGTTCGTGCATGTGGCGTCGATTGGCCTCGCGCAACACCGCCCCGCCACCGGTGGCAATCACGCCTTGGTGCGTTTGGGTCAACTCGTCAATAACCTCTTGCTCCAGATCCCGAAAACTGTCCTCACCCTCGCGTGCAAAAAACTCGCGGATCGAACAACCCAGTCGGTACTCGATCACATGGTCGGAGTCGACAAAGGGCAAGCCCAGACGACGCGCCAACTGGCGGCCAATGGTGGTTTTGCCGGAGCCGGGAAGGCCCACAAAGATGGTGCTCAAGGAAGTCTCTTGCAGAAAGGGTCAGCTTTAGCCCCCAAGCTTGGGTCTGGGGGTCAGGGTCATCAAGTGTATTCGAGGTGCTTTGGGGCCTGGGCCTGAACAGCCGCATGCACAGACACATCAGGTCCAGCGCTCGCCTCAGGGCGGCAGGCCAGCTGGGCCATCGGCCATCACACGGGGCGTGATAAAAATCAGCAACTCACTTTTGCGCCGAGCCTGGTCGCGGTTCTTGAACAGCCAGCCCAAGCCCGGCACATCCCCCAGGCCCGGTACCTTGGCTTCGTTGTTGCGGTCGGTTTCCTCGTAAATACCGCCCAACACCACGGTGCCACCGTCCTCGACCCGCACCTGGGTCTTGACGTGCTTGGTGTTGATGGCAAACCCCGCTGGGGTGACCTGGCCCACGCTGTCGCGGTTGACGTCCACCTCCAGGACCACCGAGCCATCGGGCGTGATTTGGGGTGTGACCTCGAGCTTCAGGTTGGCTTTGCGAAAAGTGATCGAGGTCGCACCACTGGCCGAGGCTGTCTGGTAAGGCAATTCGGTGCCTTGCTCAATCAAAGCCTTGGTCTGATCGGCCGTGACCACCCGCGGGCGCGAGACCACCTTGCCCCGCCCATCAGCTTCCAGCGCAGAAATCTCCACGTTGATGAACCGGTCGGCCGCCGCGTTGAACAAGGACACAGCAAAACTGGCGGGGGTGTTCAGGGTCTGCCCCGCCGAGCCCGCAGGCAGCGTGACCTGGTTGCCTGTCACCACCCCTGCGCCGGTCTCGGCATTGCCCGCCCCGACCACCAAGGTGTTGGCACGCTGGTTCACCCGCAACGGGACCGCCAGGCCCGCGCCTAAACGCACGCCCAGCGATTGCCCAAACTGGTCATCCGCTTCGACGATACGGGCTTCAATCAGCACCTGCCGCACCGGAATGTCCAACTGGGCCAACAGTTTCTGAACCTCTGCCAAGCGTTGGGGCAAGTCAGAGATAAACAATTGGTTGGTCCGCGGCTCGGCCAACACGCTGCCACGGCCGCTGAGCCAGCGGCCACCTCCACCCGAACCAGCCCCTTGCAAGCGCTGGGCGACATCGGTGGCTCGGGCATATTGCAGGCGCATGCTCATCGTTTGCACTGGACTCACTGCATCCAGCGCGGCCTGGGCATCGAGCTGCATTTTTTCGCGCTGGGCCCATTCGTGCTGCGGGGCCACCCACAGCACTCGCCCGTCCTGACGCGAAGCCAGACCTTTGGACTGCAACACAATGTTCAAAGCCTGTGGCCACGGCACATCGTTCAGGCGCACAGTCACCTGCCCTTTCACACTGTCGGTCGCCACCAGGTTCAATCCGGTGAACTCGGCAAACACCTGCAGCAGGGTACTGATCTCGACATTCTGAAAATTCAGGCTGATGGGGCGATGGTCGTCCAAGGGGCTTGTTGCCAAAGCGTTCTTGTCGGATGTGGCCTCGATCGAGCCCTCGGGCTTGGGCGGCTGAGGGGTTTGTGCCCCCAAGTCAGTCACCATACACAAGCACCCCAAATACACCAAAGAGCGCCAAATTGGGCTGCGTGGCGCTGGCCAAAAAAATGGACTGAAACTCATGGTTTTGCCTTTTCCAAAGCGATCACCCAGACCGCGCCTTGCGCAGTGCGCAAATGCACTTCCTCGGCATGGATGCTGTGCACCACATGGCCATGGGGGCCAATGCGCTGACCCACACGGGCACTCACCCAGTAAGGCCCCGCTTGCAAAATGGGCTGTGCAGAGGGGCCTGACTGCCAAACGCCCGCCAAACGGACCTGCGCCAAAGGCCAGTCGGCAGGGTCGGGTGAAAGCAAGCCTATGGTCGAGGTCGCTGGCTGGCTGTCTTTCGCCAAAGTGCTGAATTGGGCCGCGATGCCTGAAGACACAGGTCCAGGAACCTCTTCCTTGGGTACCGTGCTCACAACAGACAAAGTCGCAGGCGGCGAAGCCGTTGGGACAAAAACGGGTGCGCCCGCACCGACCCGCAAGACCACCGGCCCATCGACCTGCATCAACTCTGTGGACACATTGGCTTGTGCAGGCCCTGGCGACAACCACAGGCGCAGCACAACATCCACGGCCACCCCGCCCTCTTGGGGCGTGATGCGCAAGCGCTCCACGCCCCAGAGTGGGCCACGCGCGTTCAGGGCTGCCCAAGCCCTTACCCAATCCTCAAAGCGGCCCTGCAGCCGAAAAGCCGCCGTCTGGCTTGGCCAAATGCCCGTGGTGCTGAGGGGCTCCAGCTGCAAGGACAGCAAACGCAAGCCATGTTGAACCACCAAACGCTCCACCATCGGCCAAACAGTTGCCTGCGTGCCTGGGGCTGGCCATCCAGCCATGGCAGACGGTGGGCCCGTTGGCACGGTCAAGGCTGTGGCAGCCACAGGCACCTGTTTGAACTGCGCTGGTTGAAGGTGCTCCTGGAGTTTCTTTTGCAGGTCGTCCAACTGGGCTTCGCTTTCCCAAAGCGCTTGCAGGTTCTCGAGCTGCCAGCTGCCCACCCCCAGCAAACCTGCGGCGAATCCAGCCAAGGCAAACGCCCATCGGCGTGCCAGCCAGCGCCACCGGTCGCGCC
>JAKFXJ010000270.1 GCA_021731425.1 Limnohabitans sp.
AGAAGCTGGCCCTGATTGGTTCCGGCGTCATTGGTTTGGAGATGGGCTCGGTCTGGCGCCGTCTGGGCGCAGAAGTCACCATCCTCGAAGGCCTGCCCACATTCTTGGGCGCCGTCGATGAGCAAATCGCCAAAGAAGCCAAGAAGGCGTTTGACAAGCAGGGCCTGAAGATTGAGCTGGGCGTGAAAGTCGGCGAGATCGTGAACGGCAAGAAAGGCGTCACGGTCAACTACACCAACGCCAAAGGCGAAGCCGTGAAGCTGGACGCTGACAAGCTGATCATCTCGATCGGCCGTGTGCCCAACACCATCGGTCTGAACACCGAAGCCGTAGGCCTGCAGCTGGACGAGCGCGGCGCGGTGGTGGTGGATGCCGACTGCAAAACCAACCTGCCCGGCGTGTGGGCGGTGGGTGACGTGGTGCGTGGACCCATGCTGGCGCACAAGGCGGAAGAAGAGGGTGTTGCCGTGGCCGAGCGCATCGCGGGCCAACACGGTCACGTCAACTTCAACACCATCCCTTGGGTCATCTACACCAGCCCCGAGATCGCTTGGGTGGGCCGCACCGAGCAGCAGCTCAAGGCCGATGGCGTGGCGTACAAAGCCGGCTCGTTCCCGTTCCTCGCGAACGGCCGTGCCCGCGCCTTGGGCGACACGACCGGCATGGTGAAGATGCTGGCCGATGCGACCACCGACGAAATCTTGGGTGTGCACATCGTGGGCCCACAAGCCTCCGAGCTGATCGCCGAGGCTGTGGTGGCGATGGAATTCCGCGCCAGCGCAGAAGACATTGCCCGCATTTGTCACGCTCACCCGTCTTTGAGCGAGTCCACCAAAGAGGCCGCTTTGGCCGTGGACAAGCGCAGCTTGAACTTCTAAGTCCTTGACTCACCCGAAACTGCGGTTTTGGGTGAGTTGGGTTAAAGTTCCGCATCCCTGAAAACCCGGGCATGGTCCCGGGTTTTGTTATTGAACTCAAGAGCAAGTCACCCATGTCCGTTCGTGAAGTTTACGAAGAAGAACTCCAAAAACGGGGCTACCAAAGCGACCCCGCGCAACTGCGGGCCATTGAGGCGCTGGAGCGCTGCGCCAAGGAGTGGGCAACTTACAAGTCCAAGCGCTCGGGCCTGCTGGCCAAGTTCATGAGTCGTCCGGAGATCCCCAAAGGCGTGTACATGTTTGGCGGGGTGGGGCGCGGCAAAAGCTTTTTGATGGACTGCTTTTTTGCAGCCGTACCGATCGAGCGCAAAACCCGTCTGCACTTTCACGAATTCATGCGCGAGGTGCACCGCGAGCTTGCCGTGATCCAAGGCACCGTCAACCCGCTCGATGAGCTGGGCAAACGCATGGCCAAGCGTTACCAGCTGATTTGTTTTGACGAGTTCCATGTGGCCGACATCACCGATGCCATGATCTTGCACCGCCTGCTGGTGGCCCTTTTTGACAACGGTGTGGGTTTTGTCACCACCTCCAATTTCGAGCCTGATGGCCTGTACCCCGACGGTCTGCACCGCGACCGCATCTTGCCCGCGATTGCTTTGTTGAACCAGCGCATGCAGGTGCTCAATGTGGACAACGGCACCGATTACCGCCGCCGCACGCTGGAGATGGTCAAGCTCTACCACTCGCCATTGGGTGAGCAGGCCGATGCCGAGATGAACGACGCCTTCAACCGCCTGGCCACAGGGCCGGACGAAGATCCGGTGCTGCACATTGAGGCGCGTGAAATCAACGCCAAACGCCGCGCCGGGGATGTGGTCTGGTTTGATTTTCGAGCCATTTGCGGCGGCCCGCGCTCGCAAAACGACTACCTCGAAATCGCCACCCAGTACCACACGGTGCTGCTGAGCAACGTGCCGCACATGCCCGTGAGCATGGCGTCTGAGGCGCGGCGTTTCACCTGGTTGATCGACGTGCTGTACGACCGCCGGGTCAAGCTGATCATGTCGGCCGCCGTGCCGCCTGAAGGCTTGTACACCGCTGGGCCCATGTCGCACGAATTTCCGCGCACGGTCTCACGCCTGCACGAGATGCAGTCGAGTGAGTTCTTGGCGCTGGAGCACCGCACCGTGGACACGCACCTCACATGACACGCGGACATGTGCGTGCACTTGTGCGTGGGTCTTGTGGCTTGGCGCTGGGCTTGTTGACGATCTGGGCTGCCCAGGCGCAAACGGCCCAAGATCCGTCCAAGCTGCTGTCCCCGTCACCGGGTGTGCAGATCACTGCGCCAACGTCAGCTGATACAGGTGAGCCATCACAACCCAGCACGCAGTCACCGCCCAAGCAGGATGATTTGCCCGAGGCCATCACCCGCCAACGGCAGGCGCTGGCGGCGCAACGCAGTGCCATCGCTCAGGCCGAAGCGGCGCAGCAGGCCGTGTGCTGGCAAAAGTTTGCCGTGAATGCTTGTTTGAGTGAGGCGCGTCGCGTCCGCAGACAGGCGCTGGAGCCTCTTAGGCAGCAGGAGTTGACCCTGAACGCCCAAGAGCGCTTGTGGCGCACCGAGCAGCGCGAGCGGCGACTGCAGGGAAAACAAACCGAAGGCCGGGACACACCATGAGCGTGGACAAACCCAGCGATGCCAATCCCAGCGCTGCGATGGATTTGCACTCGCCACAGCGTCAGCTGATCGAGTGGCAAATCGAGCATGCCGACCTTGACGCCCTGATCGATCAGGCGGCCTTGATGCCCGGCCACATGGACGAGTTGCGTCTGCGCCGCATGAAAAAGCGCCGCCTGGCCTTGCGTGACCAGATGGCCAGCTTGCAAGCGCAGTTGGCACCCAAGGAGCCCGCTTGAACAGGCTGGACCAGCAGGTCGCCGATGTCCTGTCCACCCACGGGCTGCTTGCGCAAAAGGTGCCCGGTTTTCAGCCCCGGCAGGGCCAGTCCGACATGGCCATGGCCGTCAGCCGCACGGTGCAGGACGGCGGACAGCTCGTGGTGGAGGCGGGCACAGGCACGGGCAAAACCTATGCTTACCTGGTGCCAGTTTTGCTCAGCGGTCAGCGGGCGCTGGTATCCACCGCCACCAAGGCACTGCAAGACCAATTGTTTTCACGCGACATCCCGCGCCTGGTGGAGGTGTTGGGTCTGCCCATTCGTGTGGCCTTGCTCAAAGGACGCTCCAACTACCTGTGCCTTCACCGCATGGAGCAAGCCCGGCACAGCCCCGAGTCGGCTCAGCCAGGGGCACAAAAGGCCCTGGCCAAGATCGAGACTTGGGCGCAGTCCACCCGCACGGGCGACATGGCCGAGCTGACGGGCCTGGACGAGCGCTCTTCCTTGTGGCCATTGGTCACCTCCACCCGCGACAACTGCTTGGGGTCAACTTGTCCGCGCTACCGGGCTTGCCATGTGAACCTGGCCCGCAAAGAGGCCATGGCCTCGGATGTGGTGGTCATCAACCACCATTTGTTTTTTGCCGACTTGTCAGTGCGCGAGTCGGGCGTGGCCGAGTTGCTGCCCACGGTGCGAGTGACGGTGTTCGACGAAGCCCATCAACTCAATGAAATCGGGGTGAATTTCCTGGGCAAGCAACTGTCGACGGTGCAATTGCACGAGTTGGTGCGCGACGTCTTGGCCACCGGTTTGCAACTGGCGCGAGGTCTCGTGGATTGGCAGGCCCTGAGCGCGGGCCTTGAAAAAGCCGCCCGCGATTGGCGACTGGCCGCGGGCATGCACCACGGTTCGGTGCGCTTGCGCTGGAGCGAGCAACACCCCGAGGGTGTGGAGCCCAGAGAATGGGACACGGCATTGCAAGCGGTGACTCAAGCGCTGGCGCATTTGCAAAATGGCTTGGATATGGTCAGTGAGCTGGCCCCTGATTTTCAGCGCCTGGGTGACCGCACCCGGGAACTGTTGCAGCGAGCGGCTATGTTTGCCGACACACCCAACCCCGAAGGCGTGCGCTGGGCCGAGGTCAGTGCGCAGCTGCGCCTGATCGAATCGCCCTTGGACATTGCGCAGGCCTTTTCTGCCTTGACCCGTCCGGTGTCTGTCGTGCCGCCCAGTGATGCCGACTCTGGCGCTGCCCTGAGTCCTGATGTTGATCCCGATTCGCTTGAGGCCTTGATGGCCGGAGACCCGCGAAACGCCGGTGGTGAATCCATGGCAGGGCCTGCGGCTGGTGTGGGTCAGCGGGCTTGGATTTTCACCTCCGCCACTTTGGGGGACGAGCCGAGTTTGCGCTGGTTCACCGAGCCTTGTGGCCTGAGCTCGGCCGAGGTCATGCAGGTGGACAGCCCTTTTGACTATGCCCAGCAAGCGGCCTTGTACGTGCCGCCCCACCTGCCGCGCCCGGGTGACCCAGCTCACGCTCGTCAGGTGGCTGCTTTGGTGCTGGAGGCGCTGGCCATTTTGGGTGGCCGAACGCTGGTGCTGACCACCACCTTGAACGCCATGCGCAGCATTGGCGAGCAACTGCAAGCGCAGTGCGAGGGCAGTGTGGAAGTGCTGGTGCAGGGCCAAAGCCCCAAGCGCCGGTTGATGGAACGCTTTCGCGAAGGCGGCGGTTTGGGTGATGCGCATGGCCGCACGGGCTGTGTGCTGGTGGCTTCGGCCTCATTTTGGGAAGGTTTTGATGTGCCCGGTGACGCGCTGCAGCTGGTGGTCATCGACAAACTGCCTTTTCCGCCGCCGGGGGACCCGCTGTTTGAGGCCCGCAGCCAGCGCATCACGCAGCAGGGCAAAAGTGCTTTTGCCGACCACGCCTTGCCCGAAGCGGCGGTGTCACTCAAACAAGGGGCAGGGCGCTTGATCCGCAGCGAAACCGATCGCGGCATTTTGGTGGTCTGTGACAACCGGCTCAGCACTATGTCCTATGGTCGTCGCCTGGTGCGGGGTTTGCCCGCTATGCGCCGCTTGGAAGACCACGCGGCTTTTCTGGACGCGCTGCGTCAGCTCACCACAGACGCCAGCCACCCGAGCGCTTGACCTCGGCGCCATCGGTGAGCAAAAAATCCGACTTGGGGAAGTTGGTCTGCAGCACGCGACGGGCATCGTTGCTCAGCGCCGTCATGCCCATGGCCTTGTAGGAACTGACCAAAATCGCCAGCGCTTCTTCAAGGGCAGGCACCCCCTGGTATTCGGCAATGGCTTGCTGCGCCCGGTTGATGGCGGCCACATGTGCTCCGCGGCTGGCGTAGTAGCGGGCCACATGCACCTCATAAGCGGCCAGCGAGTTGACGATGTGTGTCATGCGCTGACGGGCATCGGCGCTGTATTTGGATTCAGGAAAACGGGTGCTCAACTCGCGAAACGCTTCATAAGAGTCTTTGGCGGCTTTTTGGTCGCGCTCAGACAGGTCTTGCCGCGTGATGAACGCGAACAGGCCGAGGTTGTCGTTGAAGTTGACCAGACCTTTGAGGTAGAGCGCGTAGTCAATGGCCGGGCTGGTGGGGTGCAGGCGGATGAAGCGGTCCAAGGTGGCCACGGCCTGGATTTTGTCGCCGGTTTTGTACTGGGCAAAGGCCTTGTCTATCTGGGCTTGCTGGGCCAGCGCGGTGCCGGCTGCTCGGCCTTCGAGCTTTTCGTAGTAGCCAATGGCCTTGTCCCAGGCGCCAGCCTTGGCCTCATCGCGGGCTTCGCTGTAGATTTTTTCAGGGGTCCAACCCGCTGTGACGTCCTTGGTGGTGTTCGCGCAGCCGCTCAGAAAGAGTCCCGTGGCCAAAACCAGACCGACTGGAACCATCGATAATCTGAAGCTTCGCATCTGTGTCACCTTGATTGTTGAACCCTTTGATTATATCGACCGACCCCGAAATGAATGACCCCGGCGAGCTGCCGGAAGATGTCGAGCCCTTGCTGGAATCGTCGCAAGAAGAGGTGCGTGTGGCTGCAGTGCCTGTGGCGTTGCATGGTCAGCGGCTGGATCGGGTGTTGGCTCAGCTGGTGCCGGAGTTTTCACGCAGTTATTTGCAGCAACTCATTGAACAAGGCGAAGCGCTCATCGATGGCCGCGTCACCACCAAGGTGTCGGCCAAGGTCAGGCTGGGGCACCAGCTGCAAATCACCTTGCGGGCCACGCCGCAGTCTCAGGCCTTTGTGCCCGAAGCCATGCCGATTGAGGTGGTGTACGAAGACGAGCACCTGCGCGTGATCCACAAACCGGCGGGTCTGGTGGTGCATCCCGCCCCGGGCAACTGGCGCGGCACTTTGCTCAATGGTTTGTTGGCGCTCGACCCCAAAGCCAGCGAAGTGCCTCGCGCTGGCATCGTCCACCGACTGGACAAAGACACCAGTGGCTTGATGGTGGTGGCCCGCACGCGCCAGGCCATGGACGCGCTGGTGTCTCAAATTGCGGCGCGTGAAGTGCACCGCCAGTACCTGGCCTTGGCGCACAAAAACTGGAGCGGCGCATCACCGCGCACACTCGAAGCCGCCATTGGCCGAGACCCGGCCAATCGCCTGCGCATGGCCGTGGTGGACCTGAGCCACCAGTCGGGCAAAACGGCGGCCACCACCTTCGATCTGCTGGCCCAGGGCGAGCGTTGCTGCCTGGTCCAATGCACCTTGCACACCGGGCGCACGCACCAAATCCGGGTGCACATGGCGCACTTGGGGCACCCTTTGTTGGGGGACGCCGTTTATGGCGGTGTGCCCTTGGGCGGCATGAGTCGTCAAGCCTTGCATGCCTGGCGTCTGGCTTTTGAGCACCCCATCACCGGGGAGCGCATCGACCTGACATCGGATTGGCCCGAGGACATGGCCCAGGCCCTCCAAAATTTGGGCCTCAGTTACAATCTGAGCCCTTGAAGCGACGCTGAAGCCCTTTGGGCTGACCCCAGTTGTGGGGTTCTTTTTCAGTGAATCGTTTCATTCCGACACGCCGTGAGGCGTTTTGCCACCACGCCGTGAGGCGTTTTTTTCCGAAAGACCGACACCATGAATACGGCGCAAGCCAAGCGTGTCCTGGAAACGGCCCTGCTCACAGCGGGCCAGCCATTGTCATTGCGCGACATGCGCGTGCTGTTTGACGATGCGCTCGGGGCTGACTCCCTGCGGCTGATGCTGCAAGAACTCGAATTGGAATGGGCGGGCAAAGGCCTGGAGCTGACCCACGTGGCCAGTGGCTGGCGCTTTCAGAGCCGCCCAGAGCTGCGGATGTATCTGGACCGCCTGCACCCCGAAAAGCCCCCCAAATACACCCGCGCCGTGCTGGAAACCCTGGCCATCATCGCCTACCGACAGCCGGTCACCCGGGGTGACATGGAAGACATCCGTGGTGTGACCATCGGCTCGCAAATCATCAAACAGCTCGAAGACCGTGGTTGGGTCGAGGTCATTGGCCACCGCGAAACCGTGGGCCGTCCCAGCTTGTTTGCCACCACACGCCAGTTTTTGGACGATCTGGGCCTGTCCTCACTGGACCAATTGCCTTTGCTTTCCCAAGTGGATTCACCCATGTCGGCCCTGGCGGGCATGCTGGAAGAGTCTCCGGCGCAAGCCAGCCTGTCACTTGAAGAGGCCTTGGCCGAATCGGCCGATCTGGCCGATGCGGATCCTGCCAACACCGGCCTCGGCCAAGAAAACACCCCCTCATGAACGATTCCTCTTCCAATGCACAGGGCAAGGGCCCTGGCGTGTACGCCGCCCGCAAGTCGGGCGCGGCCACTGTGCCCCAAACGACCGCGACGCCTTACAAGGCGATTGACCTGGCCGATGTGGTCTCTGGCCAGTTCGACGACGAGGAGGCGGCCGAAGAGGTGGCGCAGGACCTCGGCAAGCGCGTGCTCGCGCCGCAGACCGACTCGCCCAAATTGCACAAGGTGCTGGCCCAGGCCGGTATGGGCTCGCGCCTGGAGATGGAAAAACTCATCACCGAAGGCCGTATTGCAGTGAACAACGAGCCCGCCCATGTGGGCCAGCGCGTGCAGTACGGTGACCAGATCAAGGTCGACGGTAAGCCGATCCGCATCCGCATCGACCCGCCACCCGCCCGCGTGATCGCCTACCACAAGCCCGCAGGCGAGATCGTCAGCCACGACGATCCACAAAACCGCCCCTCGGTCTTTCGCAAGCTGCCGCGCCTGCAAAACGGCAAATGGCAGTCGGTGGGCCGCCTGGACCTTAACACCGAGGGCTTGCTGCTGTTCACCAGCTCGGGCGAGCTGGCCAACCAACTCATGCACCCGCGTTTTGGTCTGGAGCGCGAGTACGCCGTGCGTGTGCTGGGGGCTCTGAGCAAGGATGAAAAGCAAAAGCTGCTGGATGGCGTGATGCTCGACGACGGCCCGGCCCAGTTCGGCTCCATCGAAGACGGCGGTGGCGAGGGCTCCAACTGCTGGTACCGCGTCACCATCTCAGAAGGCCGCAACCGCGAGGTGCGCCGCATGATGGAAGCCGTGGGCCACGCGGTCAGCCGCCTGATCCGCATCCGCTACGGTGCCATGGTGCTGCAGCACGGCCTTCGCCGCGGTGCCTGGCTGGAGCTGGACGAGTCCGACATCCGCTCTTTGATGCGTGCGGCGGGCACCAGCGAGCGCCCCCGCCCGGTGTCCGAGCACCCGGTGCGAACCAACCGCAACGACCGCCGCCCTCGTACAGGCGGGCAGGGCAGGGCGGGCAGCGCCGTGCCACGCGCCAAACCCGCAGCCAAACCCAATCAGGCGCCCGGGGGCTCTGGATTGCACGCCAAATCCGATGCGCCGAAAAGCGAGCCCAAATACATTGGGGCAGAAAGTTTCAACCGCCTCAAAAATACGCCGGGCGGTCCTGGCCGGGGCGGGCGCGGTGGCAGTGGCCGAAGCCGCTGACGCTGGGTGCCTGGGCACTTCAGGCCGGGTCTCCGGCTCCAGGTGCCCACAGTACTTTGACCCTGCAGGGCAGAGGCCTTTTTTCTGCCCCGCTCAGGTTAGAATAGTTGGCTTTGTCGCAGGGCAAAATCGCATTCACAATTTTTCATAATAGGAAATCAAATGGCCATCGAACGCACACTCTCCATCATCAAGCCCGACGCCGTAGCCAAGAACGTCATCGGTCAGATCTACGCCCGTTTCGAAGCCGCTGGCCTCAAAGTGGTCGCAGCCAAGATGGCACATCTCTCGCGCGGCGAAGCCGAGCAGTTCTATGGCGTGCACAAAGAGCGTCCTTTCTTCAAGGACTTGGTCGACTTCATGGTCTCCGGTCCCGTCATGATCCAGGCCTTGGAAGGCGAGAACGCCATTGCCAAGAACCGCGACCTGATGGGCGCTACCGATCCCAAGAAAGCCGCTGCGGGCACCATCCGCGCTGACTTCGCCGACAGCATCGATGCCAACGCCGTGCACGGCTCCGACGCCCCTGAAACCGCTGCCGCTGAAGTTGCTTTCTTCTTCCCCGGCATGAACGTGTACGCACGCTGATCGCGTCGCGGACCGCACGCGCCCTTTAGCGCCCCGAACCCATGACGGCCAACCTTCTCGAATTCGATCTGGAAGGTTTGGCCGTTTTTTGCGAGGGTTTGGGTGAAAAGCGCTTTCGGGCCACCCAGTTGTTCCGCTGGATCCACCAGCGGGGCGCTTCTGATTTCGATCAGATGAGCGATTTGGCCAAGTCCTTGCGCCAAAAGCTCAAGTCTCACGCGCACGTTTCCCCGCTGCCCGTGATCACCCAGCACATTTCCGCCGACGGCACCATCAAATGGCTGTTCAACGTCGGTGATGGCAACGCCATTGAGTCGGTGTTCATTCCTGAAGATGACCGGGGCACCTTGTGCATTTCATCCCAGGCTGGCTGCGCCGTGGGCTGCCGTTTTTGCTCCACCGGCCACCAAGGCTTCAGCCGCAATCTGACCACCGGCGAGATCCTGGCCCAGTTGTGGTTTGCAGAACATTTTCTGCGCCAGCACCTCCAAACCGATGAACGTGTCATTTCCAACGTGGTGATGATGGGCATGGGTGAGCCGCTGCAAAACTATTCGGCCCTGGTGCCCGCTTTGCGTGCCATGCTGGACGACCACGGTTATGGCCTCTCGCGCCGCCGCGTCACTGTGTCCACTTCGGGTGTGGTGCCCATGATCGAGCGTTTGTCGGGTGATTGTCCGGTGGCTTTGGCGGTGTCCCTGCATGCGCCTTTTGATGCGCTGCGCGACAACCTGGTGCCGCTCAACCGCAAATACCCGCTCGAAGAGCTCATGCAAGCGTGCATTGGCTATCTGGCCCATGCCCCGCGTGACTTCATCACCTTTGAATACTGCATGCTCGACGGCGTCAATGACCAGCCCGAGCATGCCAGCGCCTTGATCGATCTGGTGCAAAAGCACGCACGTCAAGGCCTGCGTTGCAAGTTCAATCTGATTCCTTTTAACCCGTTTCCAGCCTCTGGTTTGTTGCGTTCCCCGCATGCGCGTGTGCAAGCCTTTGCCAAACAATTGCAAGACGCGGGTTTGGTCACCACGGTGCGCAAAACCCGGGGTGACGACATTGATGCCGCCTGCGGCCAATTGGCAGGTGATGTCAAAGACCGAACCCAGGTCCAATCGCGCATGGCCGAGCAGCGCACCATTTCTTTGGTGCCACTGTCTGCGGTGACTTTTTCGGAGACCCGACATGACACCAAGCCTCAAATCTGAGTCCGCTTCAGAGACCAGCCTTGCACCGACCCCAGCTTCGGCCCCAACTGCCGGGCAGTTGTTGCGTGAGGCCCGTTTGAAGGCAGGCGTGCATTTGGCTGTTTTGTCGGTGACATTGAAGGTGCCTGTGCGTCAACTGGAGGCACTGGAGGCTGACGAGCTTGACCCCAGCAAAGGCCCTGTGTTCTACCGCGGTCTGGCGTCCAGCGTTTGCCGTCATTTGCACACGGATGCGGCGCCGATTTTGGCTTTGTTGCCGCAAACTTCCGCCCATCTTCAGCCCCTGGTCCGGTCGGTTCAGCCACTGGAGTCCGAAGGTTCGGTGCGCATCAGCAGCGTGCCTTGGGGCCGCATGTTGTCATCCCAAGTGGTCTGGGTGGCCGCGCTCTTGTTGTTTTTGACGGGCGCTTTTTTGTGGATGCCCGGCCCCGCCCAATGGGCGTGGTTGGACGACGTCAAGTCCTTGATGGCCGATGAAGTGGTGTCGCAGGAGGTCACCGAGCCTGTTGTGCCACCGCCAGCCACGGTGACTGAAATTTTGCCGGTACCTCTTGTACCCACGGCCTCGGCCGATGCCTCCAGCCCAGCCCCTTCGGCCTCCATGGTCAACCCGGCCAGCCCCATCAGCTCGGTATTGGCCCCAGCTGCCCCCATGAGTCAGCCCGTTCAGAGTACCCCGCCAGCCAAACCAGCGCTCAGCGCCTCGGCAGAACCCGAATGGGTGTTTTCTGCCTCGGGCGACAGTTGGTTGGAAGTGCGCAACGCGCAAAAGGCGGTGGTCTGGAGTGGCGTGATCAAGGCGGGTGAAAGCACCCGCATCCAAAGTCCGTTGCCCGTCAGTGTGGTGGTGGGCCGAGCCCAGGTGGTCACAGTCACCTTGCGCGGCCAGCCTTTTGACCTCAAGCCCCACACCCAGGTGACGGTGGCGCGTTTTGAAGTGAAGGAGTGAACATGTCCTCTGCCGACTTGCCCCTGAGCCCTGAGCCCATTGCCATCGCGCGCCCGGCAATCCGTCGCAGTCGCCAGTCCCAGGTGGTCTGGGGCTCGCGTGTGGTCACCGTTGGCGGCGGCGCACCGGTGCGTGTGCAGTCCATGAC
>JAKFXJ010000380.1 GCA_021731425.1 Limnohabitans sp.
AGTTGAAGCAGCCTCTTTTAAATTCCAAATCACCCAACAAAAAAGCGCCCTTGGGCGCTTTTTTGTTGGGTGATTTGGAATTTAAAAGAGGCTGCTTCAACTGGATGCCTGAAGCTTTCCAGTGGCTTGAAAGCTCAAGCGCCAGGTGGAATACCGGTGGGCTGGATCCAACCCATCTTCCAAGAAATAAGAACACAAATGAAGAGGACAATCGAAAACCCAACCCGAAAGGCGAGGGCCGTGGCCATGTTGCCTTTTTTGGGGGCCTGACCCTCAACGGGTGGCGTGTTGCCCCGCATCATGTAAACCAAAGCCGAGCCCAAGCTCAACACAATGCCTATGAAGGCGATGACAACCAGTATTTTCATGATCTCATTATCATATGACTGACAAAGCTCCAGCATGGCAAAGATGGCTGGTTCTCGGCCTGGCCGCTGTGGGCGTGGCCATCACTTTTTCTCTGGGGCTTTGGCAGTTGAGTCGCGCCGCTGAAAAAACGGCCCTGCAAAATGCCAAACAACAGCAAGCACAGCAAGTTGTGTTGGATGGCCGCAGCTTGGGTTCGACCGAGACAGATGCGCTCCAGCGCCAAGCCTTGATCCACAGGCGCATGACGCTCAAAGGGCAATGGTTGCCAGCGCACACGGTGTTTTTGGACAACCGGCAGATGAACGGCAAGCCCGGCTTTTTTGCGCTGACCCCTTTGCAGTTGGAGGGCACTGGTGCCGTGGTGTTGGTGCAGCGCGGATGGGCACAGCGGTCGTTCACCGACCGCACGGCTTTGCCTGCGCTGCTCACACCCGAAGGCCCGGTGGAGGTGCAGGGGCATTTGGCCCCATGGCCTTCAAGGCTCTATGACTTTGGCGGTACCGAAGCAGGCCCGATACGGCAAAATCTCGACTTGGCTACTTACCGTCAAGCCACGGGCTTGCCGGTGCTCGAAGTCACCTTGTTGCAGTCTGGTGCGGCCTCTGAGGGCTTGCTGCGCGAATGGCCCGTGGTGGCCAGTGGTGTTGAAAAGCACCACGGATACGCTTTTCAATGGTTTGGCCTGAGTGGTCTGATTGCTTTACTTTATGTCTGGTTCCAAATTGTCCAACCCCGCCGCCAAAAAAGACTTGACTGAAAGCCCTCTGGCCATGACCGTGCACGACATGCCTTCCCCGGGCGATGTGGTTCAGGCTGACGCCCAACGCACCCGCATGGGCCGATGGAAAATGATCGCCATGATGCTGATTTGTGCATCGCCGGTCATTGCTTCGTATTTCACCTACTACGTGATTCGACCTGAGGGTCGCCGCAATCACGGTGAACTCATCCAACCGCAAAAAGACATGCCGCAGGTGACGGCCAAAAACCTCAAAGGTGAGGTAGTGCCCTTGGTCAGTTTGAAAGGCCAGTGGTTGCTGGTGACTGTGAGCACGGGCGCATGCGCCGAGCGTTGTCAAGAAAACCTGTATTTCCAGCGTCAGTTGCGCGAAATACTGGGTCGGGACAAAGACAGACTGGACCGCCTGTGGCTCATCACCGACGACGCGCCTGTGGCTGAAGCCCTCTTGCCTGCTCTGAACATGGCCCATGTGCTGCGTCTTGATTCGGCCTCGGTACAAAGCTGGATCAGCCCGGCCCCAGGGCAGCAGTTGCAAGACCACTTGTATGTGGTCGACCCCATGGGCAACTTCATGATGCGTTTCCCGGCCAACATGGACGTGCCTGGCGCCTCCAAGGCCAAACGCGACTTGGAACGCTTGCTCAAAGCCTCATCGTCTTGGGACCAGGCGGGACGCTGACCCATGACCGAAGTGGACCTGTACAACCTCGAGCCGATTTTGGAGCTCATGGCCGTGGGCCTCGCCGTGGCCGCCTTGCCCCTGGGCTGGTGGCTTTGGCAGCAGCGTAGGGCCTCGCCATCGGGCCGACTCAAGGCCCTGACCTTGATCACCTTGTTTTTGACCTTCGATTTGGTGCTTTTTGGAGCCTTCACGCGGCTCACCGATTCCGGGTTGGGCTGTCCCGACTGGCCGGGCTGTTATGGCAGCGCCACACCCATTGGTGCCAAAGCCGAAATCAAGGCGGCGGAAACCGCCATGCCCACCGGGCCTGTGACCAAGAGCAAAGCCTGGATCGAAATGATTCACCGCTATCTGGCCACCGGGGTGGGCGTCTTGATTTTGACCCTGGCCGCACTGACCTGGTGGCTGCGCCGACAGAGCCGGGAGGTCAGCCCCTGGTTGCCCACCTTGACCTTGGTGTGGGTCTGCATGCAAGGGGCTTTTGGCGCCCTCACAGTGACCATGAAACTGTTTCCGGCCATCGTCACCTTGCACCTGTTGGGCGGCATTGGTTTGTTGGTCTTGTTGATGGCACAAGCCGTGCGCTATGACGGCGCGGGTTCGTGGCCCTTGCCTTCGTTGTTGCGCCTTGGTTTATGGGCGGGCTTTGTGTTGCTGTGTTTGCAAATTGCCTTGGGGGGCTGGGTCAGCACCAATTACGCGGTTTTGGCCTGTCCGGACTTTCCCACTTGCCACGGCCAGTGGGTGCCCGAGATGAATTGGCAAGGTTTCAGCGTCTGGCGCGAGTTGGGCCACACACCCAACGGCGAGCTGCTGCCTTTTGCGTCTCTGGTGTCCATCCACTTTGTTCACCGTTCGGCCGCCTGGCTGGTGTTGGCGCTGCTGCTGTGGCTGGGCTGGCGTTTGCGCCAGCAGCCCGGCTTGGCCGTGGCAGGCCGTTGGTTGCTGGGCCTGTGTGCTTTGCAGTTCGCCACGGGCCTGAGCAATGTGGTGCTGGGCTGGCCTTTGTTGGCGGCTGTGATGCACACGGGTGGCGCAGCTGCCATGGCCTTGACCTTGACCTGGGCCTTGAGTGTCAGCCGGGCTGATAATTCAGGGTCTATTCCCCTATCCGAAAAGCTTGCCGCATGACCGTCGCTACCGCCCGTTTGCCCCTGAATGCCTGGCAACAGTACTACGCACTGACCAAACCACGCGTGGTTCAACTGATCGTTTTTTGTGCCCTGATCGGCATGGTGCTGGCCGTGCCCGGCGTGCCCAGTTGGGGCGAGCTGAAGCTGGGCCTGTGGGCTTGTATCGGCATTTGGCTGGTGGCGGGTGCGGCGGCGGCCTTCAATTGCCTGGTCGAGAAAACCATCGACGCCAAAATGAAGCGCACCGCCTGGCGACCCACCGCCAAGGGTGAGCTCAGTGACCAACAGGCCTTGCTGTTTTCAGCCGTGCTCTGTGCCTTGGGCTCGGCCGTGCTCTATGTGCTGGTCAACCCGCTGACCATGTGGCTCACCTTTGCCACCTTTGTGGGCTACGCCATCATCTACACCGTGATCTTGAAGCCGCTCACGCCACAGAACATCGTGATCGGCGGGGCCAGTGGGGCCATGCCCCCTGTGTTGGGCTGGGCGGCCATGACCGGTCAGGTGGGGCCCGAGGCCTTGATCTTGTTTTTGATCATTTTCCTGTGGACGCCGCCACATTTCTGGGCGCTGGCCTTGTACCGGGTTGAGGACTACCGCAAGTCGGGCCTGCCCATGTTGCCCGTGACACACGGCAATGAATTCACGCGCTTGCAAATTCTGCTCTACACCTTTGTGCTGATGGCTTCGTGCCTGATGCCTTTTGTGTATGGCATGAGCTCCTGGTTGTACTTGGCGGCGGCGGTGGTGCTGAGCATCGGCTTCATTGGCTACGCGGTGGCTTTGTACCGCGAATACTCTGACGAACTCGCCCGCAAGACCTTCCGTTTTTCCTTGATCCACCTGAGCGCCTTGTTTGCCGCTTTGCTGCTCGATCACTATATTTTTTGAGGCCCAGGGCATGTTGCAACGCAGAGTTTTGACGAGAGCAGTTTGGGCCTTGGGGTTGGCTGGCGCCGTGTGGGGTTTGAGCGGTTGTGGCCAAGACAAGCCGTCTTTTCGTGGTGTCGACATCACCGGCGCCGACTACGCCCAAGGCTGGGAGCTGATTGACCAAGACGGTCAGGTGCGCACCCTCAAGGACTTTGCCGGCAAAGCCGTGGTGGTGTTTTTTGGTTTCACCCAATGCCCCGATGTCTGCCCCACCGCATTGCAGGAAATGGCGCAGGCTAAACAACTTCTGGGTGCCGATGGCGTCAAGCTGCAAGGTGTTTTCATCACGGTAGACCCCGAGCGCGACACACCGGAGTTGCTCAAGGCCTATATGGCCAATTTTGGTTCGGACTTTGTGGCTTTGCGCCCTACACCCGAGCAGCTGCCCAAGGTGACCAAAGACTTCAAGATCTATTACAAAAAGGTCGAAGGCAAAACCCCCACCAGCTACACCATGGACCACTCGGCGGGCAGTTTCACCTTTGACCCGCAAGGTCGCATTCGGCTTTACAACCGCCACGCCAGTGGTGCCGAGGCGCTGGCCGCCGATGTGAAGATCTTGCTCAGCGGCAAGTGAGTCCGGGCCGCAGGGCCCGGGGCTGCACACGCCGCTTCAAGGCCCGATTTCGGCCCTTCAATTTACCCCGATTTTTTGGCTGCGGATGATGTCCCCCAGCGCTTTGGTGTCGGACTCAATCCGGTTGCGCAAGCCTTCGGGCGATGAGCCCACCACTTGCCAGCCCTGCTGGAACAAACGCGCACGCATCTCCGGTGCCCGCACGATGTCGCTGACCATGGACGACAGCTTGATGGCCACAGCCGCAGGCATCGAGGCAGGGGCGGCCACCGCGTTCCAAATCTCCAACTGGTAATCCTTCACGCCGATCTCACTGAGGCTGGGTACCTCGGCAGCCACCGGGCTGCGCCCTGTGCTCGAAGCCCCAATGGCCCGCAGTTTGCCGCCTCGCACTTGGGCTGCCGCCATGGCCGGTGGCAACAAGGCCAGTTGCACCTGGCCGCCCAACATGGCGGTGATGATTTGGGGGTTGCCGGGGTAGGGCACATGCACAGGGGCAATGCCGGCTTTGGTTTTGAGCAACTCCATGCCCAAGTGCGCCACGGTGCCGACACCGGGCGATGCGTAACTGAGTTTGTCGCCTGCCTTTTGGGCCTGACTCAGCCACTCGGCAGCCGTCTGGCCAGGCGCCACTCCGGGTCCTGACGCGGGAACCGTCAGCACCAAGGGCGCTTTGCCGATCAGGCTGATGGGCGCGAGGTCTTTGAGTGGGTCGTAAGGTACCTTGGGGTTCAGGATGCGGGCAATCGTCATGTTGCCGTTGATCATCAAGCCCAGAGTGTGGCCGTCGGTGGACTTGGCCACGAAGTCAGCGGCGATGTTGCCGCCTGCGCCCACTTTGTTCTCAACGATCACGTTCTGCCCCAGTGCTTTGGCCAGGGGTTCTGCCAAGGCGCGGGCCGTCAGGTCAGGGCTTGAGCCGGCGGGGAAACCGACCACCAGGCGCACGGTTTGTGTGGGCCAAGCCGCGGTAGCTGGGGTGGCCCAAGACGGTGACAGACCCATAGCCAAGGCAGCGCCAAGGGCTTGGGCTAAATGGCGGCGAGAAAAACCAGTGGGGGTGCGAGAAGTCATGGCGGATCCTTTCAAAACAAAACTGCCGTGACTTTAGCGCACAGCAGGCGAAAAAATACCCGGCCTGGGCCGGGTATTGGAATCAAAGAGGACCACAGGTCCACTGTTCAAGCGAACTCGACAAGTGCCTTTTTCATTTTCTTCATGGCCGCCACTTCGATTTGGCGAATGCGCTCGGCGCTCACGCCGTATTCGTCGGCCAGCTCGTGCAGCGTCATGCCGCCCGAGCCGTTGTCGTTGACCTTGAGCCAGCGCTCTTCCACGATACGGCGGCTGCGGTCGTCCAGCACGCTCAGGGCGCTGGCCAAGCCATCGCTGGCCATCACATCGCGCTGGTGCGCTTCGATCATGGCAGTGGGCTCGTGGTTCAAATCGGCCAGGTAAGCGATAGGGCCAAAGGCCTGCTCGCCATCGTCCGAGGGGGCTGGGTCCAGCAACACATCGCCGCCGGACATGCGCATTTCCATCTCACGCACTTCCTCGCGCTTGACGTTCAGGCTGTTGGCCATCGAGTCGACTTGGTCGGGCGTCAGGGTGTCGCGATGCGTGCCTTCGTCGGCATCGGCTTTGTAGCCTTGCTTCATCGAGCGCAGGTTGAAGAACAGCTTGCGTTGGGCCTTGGTGGTGGCCACCTTGACCATGCGCCAGTTTTTCAGGATGTACTCGTGGATCTCGGCCTTGATCCAGTGCAGCGCGTAGCTGACCAGACGCACGCCTTGCTCGGGGTCGAAGCGTTTGACGGCCTTCATCAGGCCCACATTGCCTTCTTGGATCAGGTCGCCGTGCGGCAGGCCGTAGCCCAGGTATTGGCGCGACACCGACACCACCAGGCGCAGGTGCGAGAGCACCAGCTTGCGGGCGGCTTCGAGGTCGTCGTTGGCTTTGAGTTGGCGGGCGGCTTCTTGCTCTTCCTCGAGGGTGAGCATGGGCATGCGGTTGACCGCAGAGATGTAGGCGTCCAGGTGGCCGAGCGAGGGCACAACCGCCCAGGGGTTGCTCAGCGCGATGGCTGTGGTGGGGGAACCAGTTTGAATGTTCATACCAGAACTCCTTTCAGAATACCCCAATATTAGCACTCTCTGGGGAGGAGTGCTAAAGGGGCGGCATCAAGGGGCAATTGTCTTCAGGGTTTCCCCTTATTTTGTAAGCAACTGATGGCCACGTCTGTGCGCTGGGAAACGTTGCAAGCGGGGGAGTTCAGCTCAACAGGGCCTGGGCAAACTCGCGGGCATTGAAGGTTTCCAGGTCTTCCAACTTTTCGCCCACGCCAATGAAGTACACCGGAATCGGCTTTTCGCGGGCGATGGCGCACAGCACCCCGCCTTTAGCCGTGCCGTCCAGCTTGGTCACGATCAATCCTGTCAGGCCCAGGGTGTCGTCAAAGGCTTTGACTTGGGCCAAAGCGTTTTGCCCGGTGTTGCCATCGATCACCAGCAGCACCTCGTGGGGGGCCGTGCCATCGGCCTTTTGCACCACACGCTTGATCTTTTTCAGCTCTTCCATCAGGTGCAGCTGCGTGGGCAGGCGCCCAGCCGTGTCCACCAGCACCACATCACGCCCGCGTGCACGGCCAGCGCTCACGGCGTCAAAGCTCACAGCGGCGGGGTCGCCGCCTTGCTGGCTGATGATCTCGACCGTGTTGCGGGTGGCCCAAACGGCGAGCTGCTCTTTGGCAGCAGCACGGAAGGTGTCGGCCGCAGCCAGCAGCACACTCAGGCCTTCGTCGGCCAGGTGTTTGGTCAGTTTGCCAATCGAGGTGGTTTTGCCCGCGCCGTTGACGCCCGCCACCATGATCACGGTGGGGTGGTGATCGCCAATGCTCAGGGGCTTTTGCAAGGGTTGCAGCAAGTCGGTGATGGCATCGGCCAACAGGGTTTTGACTTGTGAAGGGTCGGTGGCCTTGCTGTCTTTCACGCGGCGCTTGAGGTCTTGCAGCAAGTGCTCGGTGGCTTTAACCCCGGTGTCGGCCACCAGCAGCGCGGTTTCCAGCTCTTCAAAGAGTTCGTCGTCGATGCGTGTGCCGGTGAAAACGGTGGTGATGCTGGAGCCGGTCTTGCGCAATCCGGCTTTGAGGCGGTCGAGCCAGCCCTGTCGTGCGGCGGGGGCGGCAGTTGTTGCCTCTGCCGCGCTCGGTGCAGCCGCTGAGGGGGTGCTGGCAGGCGCGGGTGCCTGTGCGGCCACGGGTGCTGAAACGGCGGGGGTAGCAGCGGGCGAAACAGCGGGTGTGGCTGCCGCTGGCGGCGATGGGACCTCAGCAGGTGGGGATTTTTTTTTGAAGAAACTGAACATAGCGTGGATTTCAAGGATCATGCATTCTATGAAACCGAACTTTCTCTTGGGACTTTCTTTGGCCACAGCCCTGTTGACCAGCTGCTTCAGCGCCTCGGCGCAGCCCCCACAAGGCCAGGCGGCGCCCCAGACTTCAGGCCAGGCCCCAGCGGCCAGCGTGGCCCAGGTGCACACCTTCACCTTGGCCAATGGCATGGCGCTGTGGGTCAAACCCGATCGCCGCGCCCCCACAGCGGTGCACATGGTGTGGTTGCGTGTGGGCTCCATGGACGAGGTGGACGGCACCAGTGGTGTGGCCCATGTGCTCGAGCACATGCTGTTCAAGGGCACGCCCACTTTGGCCGTGGGCGAGTTTTCCAGGCGTGTGGCCGCTTTGGGTGGGCGCGAAAACGCCTTCACCGCCAAGGACTACACCGGTTACTACCAGCAGATTCCGTCGAACCAACTCGAAGCCGTGATGCGCCTGGAGTCGGACCGCTTTGCCAACAACCAGTGGCCCGATGCCGAATTTGCCAAAGAACTCGAGGTGGTGAAAGAAGAGCGCCGCCTGCGCACCGACGACAACCCCCGCGCCCAGTTGCACGAAATGCTCTCGGCCACCGCCTTGACCGCGTCCCCTTATCGCCGCCCCATCGTCGGCTGGATGAGCGACCTCGAGGCCATGACGGCACAAGACGCCCGCGACTTTTACCGCAAGTGGTACAGCCCGGCCAACGCGGTGGTGGTGGTGGCGGGCGATGTGGACCCGCTGCAAGTCAAAGCGCTGGCTGAAAAATACTACGGCGTCATCCCGACCCGCGCTGTGCCGGAGCGCAAACCCCGTGAGGAGCCAGCGCAGCAAGGCCTGCGCCGATTCGAATTCAAAGCCCCGGCCGAGCAGTCGTATGTGGCGCTGGCCTTCAAGGTGCCGCGCTTGGCGAGCCTCGCGGCCTCGCCCGAGCACGACGATGCCCTGGCCCTGACGGTGCTGGCGGCCGTGCTCGACGGTTATAGCGGCGCCAGGCTCGACCGAGCACTGACCCAAGGCGAAAACCGGCTGGCCGACAGCGCGGGTGCTTACAACGGCCTCATGGGCCGTGGACCGCAGTTCTTCTATTTGGAAGGTGTGCCCGCCAAAGGCCAAACCCCTGAAGCCTTGGAAGCGGCCTTGCGGGCGCAGGTGCAGCGCGTGGCCACCGAAGGCGTGAACGAGGCCGAGCTGCAGCGTGTCAAAACCCAATGGGTGGCCAGCGAAATCTACAAACTCGACTCGGTCTTTAACCAAGCCCGCGAGCTCGGCGTGGCCTGGACGCTGGGATTGCCGCCGGACTACGGGGCGCAGCTGATCGCCCGTCTGCGGCAAGTCACGCCCGCCCAAGTGCAGGCCGTGGCGCAAAAGTATTTTGGGGACGACAGCCTCACCGTGGCGACTTTGCGGCCACAGCCTTTGTCGGGCCAGCCCCGGGCGCGTCGCGCCTTGCCCGGCGCACGCCATTGATCGCCCAACAAGCGCCTCGCCATGAAAGTCCAACACCCCATGTCCCTGATGACTTCTTTGAACGCCCTCGCTTGGCGGCGCACGGCCTTGGCACTGGCCTGTTGGGCCTCAGCCAGCTGGGCGCAGGCTTCTTTGCCCATTCAACACTGGACCCAGCCCAGCGGTGCGCGGGTTTATTTGGTGGAGAGTCACGCTATCCCCATGGTCGATGTGCAGATCGACATCGACGCGGGCAGCCGCCGTGACCCGGCGGCGCAGGCGGGCCTGGCCTCGATCATGGCCGGTCAAATGGCCAACGGCACCCGTGCCGAACCGCAAGTGCAAGGGCAGGGCCCAGGCCCTTACCCCCAAGCCATGGACGAAAACCAGATCGGTGAAGCCTGGGCCGATCTGGGCGCCAGCTTTGGGGCCAGTGCGGGCGGTGACCGCATGAGCTTTGGCCTGCGCAGCCTGAGCTACCCCGACTTGCTGGCCAAAGCCGTGGCGCTGGCTGCGCGGCAAATGGCCCACCCTGCTTTCCCCGAAGCCATGTGGTTGCGCGACCGCGAACGCATCAGTGCCTCCATCCGCGAATCACTCACCAAGCCCGGCACGGTGGTGCAGCAGCGCTTTGCCCAAGCCGTATATGGCACGCACCCTTATGGCCAACGCGCCACGCCCGAGACCCTTGGGCGCATTGGTGTGCAAGACCTGAAAAATCTGCACGCCCAGGCCCTGCGGGCTTGCCGCGCCACAGTCAGTGTGGTGGGCGCTTTGACCCGGGCGCAGGCGGACGACTTGGTGCAGCGCCTGCTGGCGCAGTGGCCCCGCGAGTCAGGCTGCCCCAGCTTGCCGCCTGTGCCCGAAGTGGTACCACTGGCCGCCGCACAAAACCTGAACTTACCCTTTGACTCGGCCCAAGCCCATGTGCTGATTGGCCAGCCCGGCTACAAGCGCACCGACCCTGACTTTTTTGCCCTGCTGGTGGGCAACCACATTTTGGGCGGTGGCGGTTTTGTCTCGCGCCTGACCGAGCAGGTGCGAGAAAAACGGGGTCTGAGTTACAGCGTCTACAGCGCTTTTGCACCGGGCCTACACGCTGGGGCCTTCACTGTGGGTCTGCAAACCCGGCCTGACCAGGCCAAACAAGCCGTGGCCGTGGCCCAAGAGGTGGTGCAAGACTTTGTCCGCCAGGGCCCGACCGAAGCCGAGTTGACAGCGGCCAAATCCAACCTGGTGGGTGGCTTTGCGCTGCGCATTGACAGCAACCGCAAGCTGCTGGACAACGTGGCCAACATCGCCTGGAACCGGTTGCCACTGGACTATCTGAGCACCTGGACGCGCAACATAGAGCGCGTGACCGCGGCCGATGTACAACGCGCCATGGCCCGGGTGCTGCAGCCCGAGCGCATGGTGACGGTGGTGGTGGGCGCTTCGCCTTGACATCCAGGCCATGGGCAGGTCTGGCCGCTGAGCCAGCCAGCTCAAGCCCGGCCCAAAACCAGCTGCATGCTTTCTTTGACCTCTTCCATCACCACATAGCTGTGCGACTCGGCTGGCACCGGGATGTTCTTGAGCAATTTACCCAGTAAGCTGCGGTAATCGCTCATGCCCTTCAGGCGGGCCTTGATCAGGTAGTCAAAACTGCCTGACACCAGGTGGCACTCCATCACCTCGGGCAAGGCCTGCATCGCGGCACGCACTTTTTCAAACACCTCGTCCGATTTGCTGGACAGGCGAATCTCCACAAAGACCAGCAGCGTGCGCCCCAGCGCCTGGGGGTGCAGGTGAGCGTGGTAGCCGGTGATCACACCTTCGCGTTCCATGCGGCGCACCCGCTCGGTGCAGGGCGAGGCCGATAGGCCCACCCGCTCGGCCAGCTCGGTCATGCTCAGGCGGCCTTGGGCCTGCAGGGCGTCCAGGATTTTCAGGTCGATGCGGTCAAGTTCGGTCATTTCACTGCGCAGCCTTTACAGAGAGTGCTGTTGGAGTTGAATTTCACTGGAAGTGTCAGTATTTTCAATGAAATTCACTGATAAGTGATTTCTAGAATCCATTTCATTGCACTAATGAGAGGTCAGGTCCATGAAAGTCCTTGTTTTGGGTTCCGGTGTCATTGGCACCACCACCGCTTATTTTTTGGCCCGTGCCGGGGCTGAGGTGACCGTGATCGACCGCCAAAGCGGCCCCGCTTTGGAGACCAGT
>JAKFXJ010000201.1 GCA_021731425.1 Limnohabitans sp.
GGATCACCAACAACATCTTGTCGATTGCGCAGCAGTGGGTGATCAACACCCGCATGGGCGTGCCGCCGCAGTTCAACTTGCCCAAGTTCAAGTAACCCCCCAAAAAAGGGCCGCGCAAGCGGCCTTTTTTTGCTTCAGCTCACCCAACATCTTTATGCTCGCCAGACACCAAGAACCCATTGTTGCCATCGCCACCGCCCCCGGTCGTGGCGCGGTGGGCATCGTGCGGGTGTCGGGCCGACAACTGTCGTCGCTGATTCTGGCGCTGTGCGGGCGACCACTCAAACCTCGAGAGGCCACTTACCTGCCTTTTACAGATGCCGATGGCAGCCCCATTGACCACGGTTTGGCTTTGCACTTCGTGGCGCCGCACTCCTTCACGGGCGAAGATGTGCTGGAGCTGCAAGCGCACGGCGGGCCGGTGGTTTTGCAGCTGCTGGTGGCGCGTTGCCTGCAAGCAGCGGCCGAGGTAGACCCGGCCACAGGTCAGCCCCGTTTGGCGGGTCTGCGCGTGGCGCAACCGGGCGAGTTTTCTGAACGGGCTTTTTTGAATGACAAGATCGACTTGGCGCAGGCCGAGGCGATTGCCGACCTGATCGACGCCAGCACCGAAGCCGCAGCCCGAAGCGCCAGCCGCTCTTTGGCAGGTGATTTCTCCAAAGAAATCCATGTGCTGCGCGATGCGCTGATCCACCTGCGCATGTTGGTCGAGGCCACGCTGGACTTCCCTGAGGAAGAGATCGACTTTTTACAAAAGGCCGATGCACAAGGACAATTGACGCGCTTGCAGGCGGCTTTGATGACGGTGCTGGGCAAAGCCCGGCAAGGCGCTTTGCTGCGTGAGGGCATCAAGGTGGTGATTGCGGGCCAGCCCAATGCGGGCAAGAGCTCGCTGCTCAACGCGCTGGCCGGGGCAGAGCTGGCCATCGTCACGCCCATTGCGGGCACCACGCGCGATGTGGTGCAACAAACCATTCAGATCGAAGGCGTGCCGCTGCATGTGATCGACACCGCCGGGCTGCGCGAAGGAGAGGGGGTGGACGAGGTGGAGCAAATTGGCATCGCACGCGCTTGGGGCCAAATCGACAACGCCGATGCCGTGCTGTTTTTGCACGACCTGACGCGCGTGGGCCAAGCCGAATACGACCAAGCCGACGCTGATATCGATTCAGCCTTGAAGACGCGACTGCCCACCAGCGTGACCGTGATCGACGTGTGGAACAAAGCCGACGCAGCGAGCAGCACACAAGAACGCACCGGCTTGACGCTGTCTGCCCGCACGGGAGAGGGCCTGCAAGCCCTGCGCCAGCAACTGCTGCAACAAGCCGGTTGGCAACAAGCCAGCGAAGGCCTGTTCATCGCCCGCGAACGCCATGTGCAAGCCCTGCACCGCGTGCGCGAACACCTGGAAATGGCCGATGCGCATTTGGCAGCGCAAGCGCAAAACCTCGACCTGCTGGCCGAAGAGCTGCGCTTGGGCCAAAACGCCCTCAACGAGATCACGGGCGAGTTCAGCGCCGACGATTTGCTGGGCGTGATCTTTTCGAGCTTTTGTATCGGCAAGTAAGCCGCTGCGGTGGTTGCCACCCGGGCTTGTACCACTCGGAAACAGCCTCCCCTTCCCACATTCTTGTTGAACCCAGCCACCCATTTGATTAGGGTTTGCGTGGGTGCGTCCGCGGTTATTTTTGTGCACAATTTGTGAATCATGCAAGAAATAACCGCCAGTACCACCGTCTCTGAGCAAGCTTTCCAAGCTTTGCGCTTGGACGTTTTATCCGGCCGCCATGAGCCGGAAACCAAACTCAAAGTGGATGCCCTGCAACAGCAATATGGGTTTTCCAGCAGTCCGCTGCGCGAGGCCCTGAACCGTTTGGTGCAAGAGGGCTTGGTCAAGGCCGATGAGCGTCGCGGCTTTAGAGTGGCCGCCATGTCGCCAGAAGATCTGGCCGACATCACCAAAATGCGCCTGATGCTCGATGTGACCGCGCTGCAGGAATCGATCCAACACGGCGACGACGCTTGGGAAGCGAACATTGTGGCGAGCTTTCACCGCCTCGAAAAAATCGAGTCCCGTCTGCCACAAGGGCCCGTCGTTTTGGACGCCGAGTGGAGCCAGCGCCACCGGGACTTTCACATGTCACTGATTGCCGCCTGCCCCTCTGAGCGCCAACTGGCCTGGAGCATGAGCTTGTTTGACCAGGCCGAGCGCTATCGCCATTTCGCCGCACGCAACCGAACTGTGCTCAAAAAGAAAGATGCCGAGCACCGCGCCCTGATGAAGGCCGTGGTGCGGCGCGATGCGCCCACCGCCACACAGATGCTCAGCGAACACATTGCCAGCACTCAGACCAATGTGTTGGCTGCTTTTGCGCTGATGCAAAAAAATCGCACCTGATTTTTAACCTTCAACCCAAGACCCTATGCTGAAAGTTAGCAAACCCACCCCTTCTCATTTCGGCATCTATGTTTGGGATGTCGACAAAATGGTGAACTTTTACACCTCGGTTTTTGGCATGGTGGTCAATGACCGAGGGGTAGGTAAAACCTTCAAAGCCCCCTTGGTTTTTTTGAGTTCGACACCCGACCAACACCACCAGTTGGTCATCGCGGGTGGACGTCCGCCAGAGGCCACCTTCAGCACGGTGATGCAACTGTCTTTTGCAGTGCCGTCCATCCAGTCGCTGCGCGATTTGCGTGACAAAGCCATGGCCTTGGGTGCAACCAAGGTCATGCCCATGAACCACGGCAATGCTTTGTCTGTTTACTTCGCTGACCCCGAGGGCAACACGGTGGAAACCTACATCGACATGCCTTTTTACATCTCTCAGCCACACGGCGATCCGCTCGACCTGAGCCAAGACGATGCCACCATCCTGCGCGAAACCGAAGCGATCTGCCGCAGTGACCCCAGCTTCATGCCGATTGACCAATGGCAAGCGCAATTTCTTCAAAAAATCTAAACCCATTTCACCCAAGGAACTTTCATGAAATTACTCTCCTTTGTTCACCAAGGCCGCGAAACATGGGGCGCCGTGACAGGCCCAAACACCGTGGTGGATCTGGGTCAAGCGATGCCGCAATTTTCCTCGCTCACCGACTACATTGCCTCCGGCGCTTACCTGCAAGCGCAGCACGATGCGGCCCAACAAAAGACGTCCATTGCCATGGGCGACATCACCTTCTTGCCCGTCATCCCCAAACCGGAAAAGATCGTGTGTGCCGTGCGCAACTACATGGACCACCACAAAGAAGTGTTGGCTGCAGGCATGCAGCGCGAACTCTCTGAAGAGCCGCCTATTTTTCTGCGCGTTTGGCGCTCACAGGTCGCGCATGGCCAACCCATCATTTGCCCCAAGGTATCGGGTTCGCTCGACTGGGAAGGCGAATTGGCCGTGATCATCGGCAAAGAAGGCCGCAACATTTCGGAAGCCGATGCGTTTGACCATGTGGCGGGCTACTCTTGCTACAACGATGGCAGCATCCGCGAATGGCAATTCCACGCCAAGCAAATCGCATCGGGCAAAAACTTCGAATCCACCGGCGGCTTTGGACCCTGGATGGTCACCGCAGACGAAATCGCGCCCAACCAAGAACTGAAGCTGACCACGCGCTTGAACGGCGAAGTGGTTCAGTCCAGCCACACCGGGCACATGATCTTCCCGATCGCCAAGTTGATCAGCTACGCCTCCACCATCTTCACATTGGTGCCCGGCGATGTGATCGCCACTGGCACACCCGCAGGCGTGGGCTGGAGCCGCAAGCCGCAATGGTTCATGAAGCCCGGCGATGTGTGTGAGGTTGAGATCGAAGGCATTGGCACTTTGGTCAACCCCATCGCCGCCCAAGCCTAAACGCCAGCCTGAACATGAAAGCGATCCAAGTCCATGTGCCTGGCGGCCCCGAAAACCTTCTGGAGGTGACCCTTCCAGAGCCGGTGGTTGGTCGTGGACAGGTTCGCGTCAAGGCCAGCACCATCGGGGTGGGTCGCCCGGATGTGCTGTTGCGCAAAGGCACTTACAAATGGATGCCACCACTGCCAGCCATTCCGGGCGCCGAATTGGCGGGTGTGGTGGACGCGCTGGGTGAGGGCGTCACGTCATGGCAAGTGGGTGACCGCGTGCTGGTCAGCGCCCGTGAATTGCCCCAACGAGGCGGCTGTTATGCAGAAGCCATCGTGGTGCCCGAAGATGCACCCTACCGATTGCCGGACACCGTTTCGTTCGACGATGCGGTGAGTCTGCCCAATTTGCAGCTGGCTTTGGCGCTTTTGCAGATCGGAGGCCCCACAACAGCATCACAGGCGCCCTATGTGTTGATCACAGGCGCCTCGGGCGGTGTGGCGGGCATGTTATGTCAGGTGGCCAAGCTCCAAGGCTTTGTCACCATAGGCACCAGCAGAAGCCGTGACAAAGCTGAGTTTGCTTTGGCGCATGGTTTTGACCATGTCATTTGCACCGACGAGGAAACAAGCAAAGACCGCTTGGAGCACATCACACATGGCAAGGGCTTGAATCTGGTGTTCGACCACTTGGGCGGGCAAAGTTTGATCAACGGGCTCAAGAGCCTCGCTCCGTTTGGCACGCTGGTGTCCTACAACATCGTGCAGGGCCCGCCCGCCGAAGACACCTTCCAGGTGATGCGGCAATTGCTGGAAAAGAGCCTGGCCATCCGGTGTTTTTCCATGCACACCTTCGATGCAGACCGAGACACACGACGCGGGCTGATGAACGAGGCCATCGCGCTGTTGGCGCAGCGACACGTCAGTTTTTCACCCCCTCAGATTTTCAGACTCAGCGAGGTCCAAAAAACCCACGTTTTGCTTGACCAAGGTCTTGTCAGCGGCAAGCTGGTCATGCACCCATGACCTGCCGCTGAACCCGTGCATTTGACAGTGATACTTTTATAACCAGGAGACAAAAATGATTCGCAGACAACTTCTCGCCACTTTGACCCTCACCGCCTTGGCAATGCCAGGGGTAGCACTGGCACAAGCCTATCCGGACCGCCCCATCAAGGTCATGCAAGGTTTTGCACCTGGCGGCAACGCTGACAACATTGCCCGAACTGTGGGCATGGAAATGAGCAAGGGCTTGGGCCAAAACATCGTGGTCGAAGCACAGGCTGGCGCAGGCGGCACCATTGCGGCCACTACCGTGGCCAAAGCCAGGCCCGATGGCTACACCTTGCTGTTGGCCACTGGCGGGCACGCAGTGGCAGGCGCCATTTACAACAACTTGGCTTACCGCACGGTACAAGACTTTGAGATGGTCAGTACCATCACTTACTTCCCGTTTTTGGTGGTCGTTCCGGCCAACAGCAAATATGCCAGCCTGTCGGCCTTGCTGGCCGCAGCCAGAGCGAACCCCACCGAGTTGAGCTATGGAACAGCGGGTATCGGATCAACCCACCATTTGGCGGGTGAGTTGCTCGCCAGCATGTCCAAAACCAAGCTGCTGCATGTGCCGTTCAGAGGCGATTCGGCTTCGTTGACCGCGCTGCTGGGGGGCGAAATTCCGATGATCATTGCCCCGCCCACAGCGGTGTTGGCGAACATCAAAGCTGGAAAACTCAAGGCCATTGCCACCACGGGTCCACAAAGATGGCAGGGGCTCCCCGATGTCCCTACAGCGGCGGAGCAAGGGGTCGCCGGTTATGACGTCCAATCGTGGGCTGGCCTGATGGCGCCCGTGGGTACACCACGGCCTGTGGTGGATCGCCTGAATGCCGAATTGCAAAAAGCATTGCTGGTCCCAGCAGTGAAAGCGCGACTTGAAGAAATGGGTGGAGAGGTTCGCGGCAGCACACCCGATGAAATGCGGACCATGGTCGCCAACCAGACCCAAAAATGGATTCAAGTGGTGAACGAAGCCAAGATTCCCAAAAACTAAACCGATACAAAATCACGCCATGTCCCTGATCCAAATCCGCAAGCGCAGTCTGACCATCGAAACCACGTACCACGAAGGTGGACCAGTCTCCGACCAACCCTTGAAACTTGCCGCAGCTTGTGCGGTGATTCAAAACCCCTACGCAGGCCGCTATGAGCCCGACCTTCACCCCTTCATGGCCGAGCTCAGGTCTTTAGGGACGCTGCTCGCGCAGGAGCTGATTGACACATTGGGCAAAGACAACATCGAGGTGTACAGCAAAGCGGCCATCGTGGGGGTCAATGGCGAGATGGAACATGGCGCTGTCTGGCACGAGGCAGGGGGGTGGGCCATGCGGTCTTTGCTGGGTGACCCCAAAGCCATCGTCCCTGCCAGCAAAGTTGTCGCCAGTGCCGGTTACCGTTTGATGGTGCCCGTCCATTACATTCACGCTTGTTATGTGCGCAGCCATTTCAACAGCATGGAAGTGGGCATCCAAGACGCCCCTCGGCCCAATGAAATTTTGTTTGCCTTGGTCATGGGTACGGGTGGCCGTATCCACTCGAGACTCGGTGGTTTGACCAAGGAAGCGGTTTCTGTCCACGACGGTCAGCGCTGAAGCATCTGTGAAAACAGTCGGCTGGGGTTCGTTTCAACAGCCCTTCCCGAAAAACTTCGGCGCCTCTGTGGGGGCATGCATCAATCGGTCACGCCTGTGACTGTTTGTGTGCATCGATGGGTACAAGATGTGTATCTTTGCCCATCGACTTGTCATGACCACCGACACCCAGCCCAGTCTGAGCCCCGTACAAGACGCGTATTTGCGCGAGCGCTCGGACTGGATGGGCGCGTATTTGGTGTTGCACGCTTGGGGCGTGATCGCCTTGGCCATGGCGTTTTTCATCGCCTGGCCCAATCCCTTGAGCTTTGTGGTGGCCGTGGTCATCATCGGTGGGCGGCAGCTGGGTTTGGCGATCTTGATGCACGACGCTGCGCACCGCGCCTTGTTCAAAAACACCCGGCTCAACGACACGCTGGGTTCGTTTTTGTGCGGCTGGCCTGTTGGGGCAAGCCTCACGCTTTACCGCCCCTACCACCTGAGTCACCACCGCCACACCCAACAAGCCGAAGACCCCGACCTGATTTTGTCGGCGCCATTCCCGATCACGAAACAAAGCTTTTGGCGCAAGATGCGGCGCGACATTCTGGGCATCACCGGTTACCAGCGGCGCCTGGAATTTTTCCGCATGGAAATGGGCGACAGCCCCAGTCGCTGGCAGCGCGTGAAGAACCTGTGGGCCGCAGAAAAACACTTTTTCTTGAGCAACCTGGCCATCTTGGCTGTCACGACCGCAGCGGGAGTGTGGTGGGCCTACTTTGTGCTGTGGCTCTTGCCTTTGCTGACCTGGTACCAGGTCATCAGCCGCGTGCGCAACATCGCCGAGCATGCGGTGGTCGGCAACAACGATGACCGCTTGCGCAACACCCGCACCACGCTGACGAATTGGGGCATGCGCATGGTGCTGGCGCCGTACTGGGTCAATTACCACCTGGAACACCACCTGTTTGTGTTCACCCCCTGCTGGAAGTTGCCTGCCGCCCACCGCATGCTGATGACACAAGGCTTTGGCCCGCGCATGGAGCTGGCCCAGGGTTATCTGGCGGTGCTGCGCCAAGCCGTGTCCAAGCCGCACGACGGCCCCAAACACGGCAAGACGGGTGACCAACGCAAACGCGCGGCGCTCATCTGAGCGCCCCAACCCAAGGATTGAACATGGCACACCGACTCGACCAACAAGTGGCCATCGTGACCGGCGCAAGCCGTGGCATCGGCCGTGCGATTTCCGAGGCTTATGCGGCCGAAGGGGCCAGCTTGTGCCTTATCGCCACCGACACGGCACGTTTGAAGGAAGTCAAAGACAGCCTGGGCCTGCCAGCCGAGCGCATCATGACTTTGGGCCTGAACGTGACCGAGCGTGACGCCTGTTTTGCGGCCGTGGCACAAGTTGAAGAGCGCTTTGGGCGCGTCGACGTGCTGGTCAACAACGCAGGGGTGTACCGGGCCAAGCCTTTCCTCGAATACGCACCGCAGGACTTTCAGGACATGCTCGATGTGAACCTGTTTGGTGTTCTGCACTTCATGCAAGCGTGCCTGCCGGGCATGCAGGCACGGCGACACGGGCGCATCGTCAACATCGCCTCCACAGCGGGCAAATGGGGCTCGCGCAACCAAAGCGCCTACAACGTCAGCAAGCACGCGGTGGTGGGCCTGACGCGCTGTGTGGCGCTCGAGGCCAGCCCACACGCGGTGACTGTGAATGCGATCTGCCCCGGCTTTGTGCAGACCGACATGGTGGAAACACTGAAAGCCCAGGTCGCGCAAAGTTCAGGCATGAGCGGCGACGACATGGTCAAGGCCGCTTTGGCGCGGGTGCCCCTGGGGCGTGTGCTGAACCCAGACGAGATCGCCGCACTGGCGGTCTACCTGGGCTCTCACGAGTCACGCGGCATGACAGGGCAGTCCATCTTGCTCGATGGTGGCATGGTCCTGGTCTAGTGACCGCATCGAATCGACTCGACTCTCTTCCCAAATCACATGAACATCGCCCTCTGGTTGGCCCGCAGCGCCGAACGTTACCCGCAGCAAGCGGCCATTGCACACGGCACGCAGGTCTGGTGCAACTACGCGCAATTTGCTCAACGCGCTGCGCGTACGGCCCACTGGCTGCAGACCCAAGGTGTACAGCCCGGCGACCGCGTGATGCTGTTCTTGTACAACTCGCCGGACTATTTGCCGCTGATGTGGGGCATCTGGTGGGCCGGTGCGGTGGCGGTGCCGGTCAATGCCAAATTGCACGAACGCGAAGCCGCGTGGATCGCCCAGCACAGCGAAGCACGCATCGCTTTTTGCGACAGCAAACGGGAACACGATTTCACACAAGCGCTGCGCGAACTTGGCGTTGGTACAGGTGTCGCGGTCAACACTGCCTTCATGTTGCAAGAGGACGCCCCACAGCTGCCTTTGCAAGTACGAAGCGACGACGACCCGGTCTGGTTGTTCTACACCAGTGGCACCACCGGCCGCCCCAAGGGCGTGGTGCTGTGCGCCCGCCAGTTGCGTGGCTGTACGCTGGCGTATTTCGGCTCAGTGCAATCGGTGGAGCGCGGCGACACCATGCTGCACCCCGCGCCCCTTTCGCACGGCGGCGGCATGTACCACTTGCCGTATGTGCTGAACGCGGGCTTGAACGTGGTGCCCCGATCCGACGGGTTTGACCCGCACGAAGCCCTGGCGCTGGCCGCGCACTGGCAGCGGGCCTCGTTTTTTGCAGCGCCCACCATGGTGCGGCGGCTGGTGGACGCGGCACGCACCTTGCCCGAGCGGCCGCAGGGCCTGGCCACCATCGTTTATGGCGGCGGCCCCATGTATCTGGCCGACATCGAAGAGGCGTTGCAAGTCATCGGCCCGCACTTTGCGCAGATCTACGGCCAAGGCGAATGCCCCATGACCATCAGCGTCTTGCCCAAGAGCGATGTGCTGGACACCCACCACCCACGCTGGCGTGAACGCCTGGCCTCGGTGGGCCACGCACAGGCCATGGTCGAGGTGAGGATTTGCGACAAGGCGGGTGCCGAACTGCCCGTTGGCGAAGTGGGTGAGATTTGTGTGCGCAGTGAGTTGGTCATGGCCGGTTATTGGCGTGACTCCGAAGCCACCGCCAAAGCGATTTGCAATGGCTGGTTGCAAACCGGTGATGTAGGCCGCCTGGATGCCGACGGCTACTTGAGCTTGCTCGACCGTTCCAAGGACATGGTGATCAGCGGTGGCACCAACATCTACCCTCGCGAAGTGGAAGAAGCCTTGCTCACCCATCCGCAGGTGGCCGAGGTCTCGGTGATCGGCCGTCCCGACCCCGAGTGGGGCGAGGTGGTGGTGGCTTTTGTGGTGTGCCACTCAGACCTGAGCGTGTCTGAACTGGACGCGCACTGCCTGTCTCAGGTCGCACGCTTCAAGCGCCCCAAGCATTACCACTTGGTGCAGAGCTTGCCCAAGAACCACTACGGCAAGGTGCTCAAAACCGAGTTGCGCACCCTGGATGCACAGCACCTGCAAACCAAGGCATGAAACCTTGAGGTTGCGGGCCACATGACGCTTGTGCCTTGTTCGTGACAGACACCTGCGTGACAAGACATCGGGATTACCATGACACGAAACTGACGATCGACCTCCACAATTTGGACGCTATCCAAGTCACTGTCGACGAACAATGAACAAGAGCCCTCCAGATGTCCAGCAATTTCATTCTTGAAACCCGAGAGCTTGTCAAAGAGTTCAAGGGCTTCGTTGCCGTCAACGGCGTGAGCCTGAATGTGCAGCGTGGTCACATCCACGCGCTGATCGGCCCCAACGGCGCAGGCAAGACGACCGTCTTCAACCTGCTGACCAAGTTCCTGATCCCAACGCGTGGGCAGATTTTGTTCAACGGTCACGACATCACGCCCGAGAAACCTTCTCAGGTGGCGCGGCGAGGCATCGTGCGGTCGTTCCAGATCTCTGCCACCTTCCCCAACCTCACGGTGATGGAGAACGTGCGCATTGGCTTGCAACGTGCCACGGGCACGTCGATGCACTTTTGGCGGTCTGAGCGCAGCCTGAACCAGCTCAACGACAAGGCCATGGCTCTGCTCGACCAAGTTGATTTGGGCAATATGGCCGACCTGACGGCGGTGGAGTTGCCTTATGGCCGCAAGCGTGCCTTAGAGATCGCCACCACGCTGGCCATGGACCCCGAGCTGATGCTGCTGGACGAGCCCACACAAGGCATGGGCCACGAGGACGTGGACCGCGTGACCCAGCTCATCAAAAAAGTCGGAGCCAACCGCACCATCTTGATGGTGGAGCACAACATGAATGTCGTGTCCAAAATTGCAGACACCATCAGTGTCTTACAACGTGGACAGGTGATTGCAGAAGGACCTTACGCCGTGGTGTCGCAAAACCCCCAAGTGCTCGAAGCCTACATGGGCACGACCGATAACCAACTGGAGGGGGCCCATGGCTGAGTCCAAAGAATTCCTGCGCATCAGCAACCTGCAGTCTTGGTACGGCGAGTCGCACATCCTGCATGGGGTCGACATGACCGTCAACGAAGGCGAGGTGGTGACCTTGCTGGGCCGCAACGGTGCCGGGCGCACCACCACCATCAAGTCCATCTTGGGCTTGGTCGGTCGGCGAACAGGCTCGATCACCATCAAGGGCCAGGAAACGGTGAACTGGGCGCCGCACCAGATTGCCAAACTCGGCATTGGTTATTGCCCTGAAGAGCGTGGCATTTTCTCGGCACTGACCTGCGAAGAGAACCTGCTGCTGCCGCCCGTCATTGCTCCCAATGGCATGTCGGTTGAAGAAATCTACGAGATGTTCCCCAATCTGCTGGAGCGCCGTAACAGCCCTGGCACCCGCCTGTCCGGTGGTGAGCAGCAGATGCTGGCTGTGGGCCGCATCCTGCGCACAGGAGCACGCTTTTTGTTGCTCGACGAAATCTCCGAAG
>JAKFXJ010000343.1 GCA_021731425.1 Limnohabitans sp.
GCATGGCTCGGGGAACACCGATTATGGCGGTCAATTGTGCCGAACTGACCCCTATGGCGCTGCTGCCTACCTCCGTCAAAACCACCAGGCCACCGCATACGGGATCAGCATGGCCCCTGCGATGCCATGCAGCCCCATGCCCAAACTGGCATAGGCCCCAGCCTCTGCGTTCACGCTGAAAGCGCGTGAGGTGCCAATGCCGTGTGCGGCCACGCCCAAGGCAAAGCCGCGTTGCCACCAGGCCGTCACGCGCAGGGCGTCCAGCACATAGCGGCCTAACACCGCACCCAAGATGCCGGTGCTCACCGCAAAGATGGCGGTCAAGGTGGGCGAGGCTTGCACGCGCTCGGCAATGCCCATGGCAATCGGCGCGGTGACCGACTTGGCGACCAGGCCACGCACCAGCGCTTCGTCTACACCCAGCCACCGCGCCATGCCGACGGCCGTCAGCACCGAGGTGATGCCACCCGCCATGAGCGACAGCAGCAACACCCCCATTCGGCCCTTGAGCGAGGCAAAGCCTTTGTAAATGGGGATGGCCAACGACACCGTGGCCGTGCCCAGCAAAAAGTGCACAAACTGTGCGCCTTCAAAGTATTGGGCATAGGGCATGTCGATCACGCTGATGCCCATGCACACCACAAGCACCGCAATCAGCACCGGGTTGGCCAGTGGGTTGCGCTGGCTGCGCTCGTACAAGGTCAGGCCCAGCAGGTATGCGCTGAGCGTGAGCACCAAGGCCAGCAGCGGGCTGCCCGAGAGGTAAACCCAAATGTCGGAGATGGGCGGAAGGGTGTTGTTCATGGCGGGCTGTCCTTTTGGGCGAACAGTTTGAGCACCAAGGCGGTAACCGCCACCGTGGCCACCACGCTGAGCACCAGCGCCGCCGTGATGGCCCAGGCGTTCGCCTGCAGCACAGGCAGGTAAAGCACCACCCCCACCGATGCGGGAATGAACAAGAGCCCCAGGTGCTGCAAGATGCTGCTGCCCACCAGGTCCATGGACGCGGGCACATGGCCGCGCAGCCCTAAAAAAGCCAGCAACAACACCAAACCCAACACCGGGCCGGGGATGAAGGGCAGGGCGAACTTGGAGAGCAGCTCTCCAAGGGCCTGAAAGAGGAAGAGTTGAACGAGACCTTGGATCATGGCCTCAGTGTAGGACAGCGAATTGGGCTTGCGCAGTGTTAACAGTTGTGACCTGAGCGAACAACTTGTTCCTTGAAGGACGGCCAAGAGACTTGGCATCTTCGGCATGTGCATTGGCGCGATCCGATGGTGACGCTTTGCCCCCTCGCTGCGACCATCACGCCATTCGAAACACATTCACGAACGGAGTTTTTCATGGCATCTACATCCCCCGCAAAACAAGTGGCCCTCGTCACTGGCGCATCTTCCGGCATGGGCAAAGAAACGGCCAAGCGGCTGCTGCAAGAGGGCCTGGTGGTTTACGTCGCGGCCCGTCGCTTGTCGCAAATGGAAGACCTGCGGGCCCTGGGTGCGATACCGCTGCAGATGGATATTTCGGTAGACGCCGACATCGTTGCGGCCGTGAATACCATCACGGCGGGTCACCGGGGCATCGATGTCTTGGTGAACAACGCGGGCTTTGGCATGTACGGCGCGATGGAAGATTCGACCCTGGCTGACGCCCGCTACCAGTTTGAAGTCAACCTGTTTGGCATGGCGCGGCTCACACAATTGGCGCTGCCTCACATGCGCCGCCAAGGCACGGGCAAGGTCATCAACATCTCGTCCATGGGCGGCAAGATGTACACCCCGCTGGGCTCGTGGTACCACGCCACCAAGCACGCGGTGGAAGGCTGGAGCGATTGCTTGCGCATCGAGTTAGCGCCGTTTGGCATTCAGGTGGTGATCATCGAGCCCGGTGTCATTGCCACCGAATGGGGCGGCGTGATGCTCGAGCCCATGTTGGCGCGTTCGGGCCAAGGCCCTTACCAAGCCATGGCGCAGGGCATGGCCAAGGCCATGCGCAGCACCTACGCTAAAGTGGGTGCCGCCTCACCGCCATCGGTGGTGGCCGATGCCATACTGCAGGCTGTGCGTTCGCGCCGCCCCAAAACCCGGTACGTCATTGGCAAAATGGCCAAGCCCCTGATGTTCATCCGCAAGTATTTCGGGGACCGCATCTTTGACATGGCCATCATGAGCCAAGCCAAGTAGTCCGACCCTCGAAACTTCCCAACATGCCAGAAAGCATCTCACCGTGAAACAGGCCACACGCTTTGCCGTGCAGATGGGTTGGAAACTCCTCATCTTGGATATGGGTTACGCCCCTGCTGATGTGCTGAGCTTGGCACGTTTGCCGGCTGACTTGTTTGTGCGCCCGGGCGCGAGCTTGTCGCCTGCGCAGTACTTTGACCTGTGGCGTGGACTGGAGCTGGCCGCAGGCGGCGACGAATTGGCCCTGAAGCTGGCGCAAGCCATGTCGGTAGAGGTCTTTGATCCGGCCCTGTTCGCTTGCTTGTGCAGCCCTGACCTGAACACCGCACTGCAGCGGCTGGCGCAATACAAGCGCCTGATTGGGCCTTTGAACATGGCGGTCGACATCCGCGCTGACCGCACGCAAGTCACGCTCAGATGCTACGGGAGCGACGAGCCGATTCCCCGCAGCTTGGGGGTTTCGGAGTTGGTGTTCTTCACTCAACTGGCCCGCTTGGCCACACGCGAGCGGATCGAGCCCTTGAGGGCTTCGGTGCCCGAATTGCCAAAGGATCTGGTGGCATACAAAGCCTATCTGGGATGCGCTTTGGGCACGGCAGAACACATCCAAATTGACTTTTCCGCGCAGGATGCAAACCGCCCCTTTTTGACGGAAAACATGGCCATGTGGACGGCCTTTGAGCCGAGCTTGAAGCAGCGGCTGTCTGAACTCGATGCACAAGCGAGCATGCGCGAGCGGGTCAGGGCCGTGTTGCTGGAGACGCTGCCCGCAGGCATCAGCAGCATCGACGCGGTGGCCCAGCGCTTGGCGGTGAGTAAGCGGTCCTTGCAGCGGCAGCTGGCCGAAGAATCGGTGGGGTTTCAAGAAGTGCTGAGCGAGGTGCGGCAAGCCCTGGCGCAGCATTACCTGCGCCGAACCGACATTTCAGCGGGCGAGATTTCGTGGCTGCTGGGCTTTCAGGAGAGTAACTCTTTCATCCGAGCCTTCAGAAGCTGGACTGGTACCACGCCTGCAGCCTACCGCGAGGGGCGCTTGGGCCTCGGTTCTGGCGTGCATTGACTCGGGCTGGTCAGTTCACACCCAAGGCCAACTGCAAAGCCAACTGGTTGTGCCGCTCGATCAGCGGCCCTAGGTCCACCGTGGTGATCTCACCTTGGCGCACCACCACGCGGCCATTCACGATGGTGTAGTCGGCGTTGTCGCTGGCGCACAGCAAGAGCGCCCCCACCGGGTCGTGCACCGCGCCGCCCGCCATGCTCAGCGTGTCGGTGCGGAACATGGCGATGTCGGCGCAATAGCCTTCTTTGATCTGTCCCAGTTCGTGGGCGCGGCCCAGCACTTCAGCGCCACCGCGTGTGGCCAGGCGCAGGGCATCGCGGGGCGTCATGTCGGCGGGTCCATGGTCACAACCGAAGGGTTCCAAGGCGCGACCTACTCGCGCCAACAGCATGGCTTGGCGGGCTTCGTTGAGCAGATGCGCCGCGTCGTTGCTGGCGCTGCCGTCGACACCCAGGCCAATGGGCACACCTGCATCGAGCATTTTGCGCAGCGGCAATATGCCGCTGGCCAAGCGCATGTTGCTGCAAGGGCAGTGGGCAATGCCTGTGCGCGTGCTGGCAAACAAATACGCGCCTTCTTCGTCGAGTTTCACGCCGTGGGCGTGCCACACATCGTGGCCCACCCAGCCCAAGTCCTCGGCGTATTGCGCGGGGGTGCAGTTGAACTTTTCTTTCGTGTACGCAATGTCGTGGTCGTTTTCGGCCAGGTGGGTGTGCAGGCGCACGCCGTGGGCGCGGGCCAACTTTGCCGATTCGCGCATCAGGTCTTGGCTCACGCTGAAGGGCGAGCAAGGGGCCACGGCCACATGCGTCATCGAGCCGAAGCTCGCGTCATGCCAGCGCTCGATCAGGCGCTGGGTTTCTTTCAGGATGGCGGGCTCTTGCTCGACCACACGGTCCGGTGGCAAGCCGCCTTGGCTCTCGCCCACACTCATGCTGCCGCGTGTGGCCGTGAAGCGCATGCCGATGGTGTGCGCCGCTTCGATGTTGTCGTCCAGCCGCACGCCGTTGGGGTAAATGTAGAGGTGGTCACTGCTGGTGGTGCAGCCGCTCAGCAAGAGTTCTGCCATGGCCACCTGACCCGACACCCGCACCATCTCGGGCGTGAGGCCCACCCAGATCGGGTACAGGCCCTTGAGCCAAGAAAACAGCTCGGCGTTTTGCACCGAAGGAATCGCCCGCGTGAGCGACTGGTACATGTGGTGGTGCGTGTTGATCAGGCCCGGCACCACCACATGGCGGCGGGCGTCAATGACTTCATCCACTTGAGTGAGCAGTTCGTCGGTGTTTTCACTGGCCGGGATGATGCGCTCGATCCGGCCATTGCGGATCAGGAGCGAGGCGTCCGGCAGTTCGGTGTTCGCATCGTCCATGGTGGCGATGCAGCGGGCGCGGTGGATCAGCAGTGTGGTCATGGACTTGTCCTGGGCAAGGTGTGAAACAAGTCGCGGCCGAATCCCCTGGCCCCCGTGCACACAGGGGAGGGCGAGCACCACGTTGCCGCGCGTCCCGGGCTGTGCAGTGGGGCGATTTTAAGCAGGCGGCTTGATCGCTTCAAACCTTGGCCAGCCAGCGCTCGACCAATTTGACCCAGTAGGTGGCGCCAGTGGACAAGATGCGGTCGTTGAAGTCATAGCCTGCGTTGTGCACCATGCAGCCTCCCACACTGCCCACGCCGTTGCCGATGTTGATGAAGCAGCCGGGCACCTTTTCCAGGAAAAAGGCGAAGTCTTCACTGGCGGGCACCGGCTCGGGATGGGGCACCAGACCGGTTTCGCCCAGCCAGTCGCGCACCAAGTCCAGGCAGAACGCGGTTTGGGTGGGGTCATTCATGAGGACCGGGTAGCGGCGCATGTAGTTCACATTGGCCGTCGCGCCGTAGGTTTGTGCCACGGCGTTGGCGATTTCGTGGATGCGCCGCTCCAGCAAGTCGCGAATTTCGGGCTGCATGGCCCGCACGCTCAGGCGCAGCTCGGCGGTGCCTGGGATCACGTTGGGTGCGTCGCCTGCCAAAAATGCTCCCAGCGAAATGATGCCGGTTTGCAGCGGCGGCACGTTGCGCGAGACGATGCTTTGCAAGGCCATGACCAGGGCCGAGCCCACCAAAATCGGATCGACCGCGTTGTGCGGAAAGGCCGCATGGCCGCCCACCCCTTGGATGGTGATGATGCATGTGTCTGCGCTGGCCATGGCGCAGCCGGGCACGGCCATGAATTGGCCTTCAGGAATGCCAGGGCCGTTGTGCATGCCGAACATGGCGTCACAGGGGAACAGGTCCAGGAAACCGTCTTCGAGCATCTTGCGGGCGCCGCCCAGACCTTCTTCTGCAGGCTGGAACACGGCGTGCACGATACCGTCAAAGTGTCGGGTGGCGGCCAAATGGCGTGCCGCAGACAACAGCATGGCGGTGTGGCCGTCGTGGCCGCAGGCGTGCATCTTGCCAAACACCTTGCTGGACCAAGCCTTGCCCGAGGTTTCGGCGATTGGCAGGGCGTCCATGTCGGCGCGAAGGCCGATGCGCCGTGTGCTGGTGCCCGCACGCAAGGTGCCAACCACGCCCGTGCCGCCCAGGCCGCGGTGCACTTCCCAGCCCCAGCGTTCAAGCCGTGCGGCCACCAGGTCACTGGTGTCGTTTTCTTCAAACCCCAGCTCGGGATTGGCATGGATCTGGTGGCGGATGTCTACCATCTCGGCTTCATGAGCGCGGATGGCTTCCAGCGCGGGCGGTAGGAGGGCAGTGTCGTTCATGGCGTGTCCTGGTCGTGACGGGGAGGATGGCCAAATGTTAAGAGGGGCCAAAGCGTTCGAAGTTGCTTTGCATGACAGCTAATCCGTCAAGGCTGGCTTGGCTTGAATGCCTCTGCCACAAAGTCCACAAACGCCCGCACCCGCGCCGCCGATTTGTGTTGCGCAGGGTAGACCGCATAAATGTCGGCATCGGGTGTGTGGCACTGAGGCAGCACTTGCACCAACTGGCCTTTGGCCAAGTGGTCGCGGATGTCCCATTCGGCCCGCAGCAAGAGGCCGTGACCGTCGAGTGCCCATTGCACCGCGATGCTGCCGTCGTTGGTGGTCAGGTTGCCGCGGGTTTTGATGGTCTCGGTTTTGCCCGTGCGCCCGCGTGAAAGTTTGATCACGCCATAGGCCTCGCCACCTTGGCGGATGCTGATGAAGTTGTGCCGGGCCAAGTCGGCCGGGGTTTTGGGCTCGCCGTGCTGCGCGATGTAAGCCGGTGAAGCGCACAGCAGGCGCTGGTTGCTGGCGATCTTGCGGGCAATGACACGCGTATCGGGCGGCGGGCCAAAGCGGACGCACACATCGAACGCGTCGTCGCTCAGAGCGGGCGGGTCCACCGACAGCTGCAGCTGTGCATCCACTTGCGGGTATTGCCGCACGAAGCGGCTGATCAGCGGGCCGATGTGACTGCGCCCAAAGCCCAGCGTGGCGTTGATGCGCAGCAGGCCGCTGGGTGTGGAGCGGCTGGCGCCCAACTGCTGCTCCAGATCGGCCATCTCGGCCAGGATGCTGCGAGCGTGGCGCAGCATGGTTTCGCCTTCCACCGTGAGGCTCATGCGGCGGGTGGTGCGGTTGAGCAGCGGCACACCCAGTCGCGACTCCATGAGCGACAGGCGTTTGCTGACGGCGGCCGTGGTGATGCGCATCTCGCGGGCTGCGGCGCTCAGGCTCCCGGCCATGGCCAGCGCCGAAAAAAAGCCCAGATCGGCGGCTTGCAGGCGTGCTTCCATTGTTGATCTCAGGTTAACAATAGATTGAATTTTAGGGTGTTTATTGAGGCTGTCAGGTTCCACAATGGTGCCCTCATTCAACCCATACACGCACCCCCATGAAAACCTACCGCATCGCCACCATCCCCGGAGACGGCATTGGCAAAGAAGTCATCCCTGCAGGTCAAGAGGTCATGCAGGCCTTGGCGAAAGCCTGTGGCACCTTTGCTTTTGAGTTTGAAAACTTTGGCTGGGGCGGCGACTACTACCGCGAGCACGGCGTGATGATGCCCGCCGATGGCTTGGACGCGCTGCGGGGCAAAGACGCGATTTTGTTCGGCTCGGCCGGTGACCCGCACATCCCCGACCACATCACGCTGTGGGGCTTGCGCCTGAAGATTTGCCAAGGCTTTGACCAGTACGCCAACGTGCGGCCCACACGCATCTTGCCGGGCATCGATGCGCCTTTGAAGCGCTGCACGCCCCAAGACCTGGACTGGGTCATCGTGCGTGAGAACTCCGAAGGCGAATACTCGGGCGTGGGCGGCCGGGTGCACCAAGGCCATCCGATTGAGGCGGCCACCGATGTGTCCATCATGACCCGTGCAGGCGTGGAGCGCATCTTGCGCTACGCCTTCAAGCTGGCGCAGTCACGCCCCCGCAAACTTCTAACCGTGGTGACCAAAAGCAACGCCCAGCGCCACGCCATGGTCATGTGGGACGAGATCGCGCTGCAGATTTCCAAAGAGTTTCCCGATGTGAAGTGGGACAAGGAACTGGTCGACGCGGCCACGGCCCGCATGGTCAACCGCCCTGCAACCCTGGACACCATCGTCGCCACCAATTTGCACGCCGACATCCTGAGCGACTTGGCAGCCGCTTTGGCGGGCAGCTTGGGCATTGCGCCCACCGGCAACATCGACCCCGAGCGCCGTTACCCCAGCATGTTCGAGCCGATCCACGGCTCGGCTTTCGACATCATGGGCAAAGGCCTGGCCAACCCGGTGGGCACGTTTTGGTCGGTGGTCATGCTGCTGGAACACATTGGTGAGCCCGCTGCGGCCCAGCGCCTGATGGCGGTCATCGAAAGCGTGACGGCCAACCCCGCCTTGCACACGGGCGACTTGGGCGGGAAAGCCCTAACGGTGGATGTCACCCAGGCTGTATGCAAGGCCTTGACTTGAGGCGATGATGTTGGACTGGATGCAGTTTGTCCATTTCCAGATGAGTGAATTTTGGTCCCCTAATCTTTGAAAGGTTTGAACATGCGCTCCCCACTTTTGCCGGTTTCCTTCGCTTGTGCTTTGCTCTTGTCTGCGAACGTGTTTGCACAAGACTACCCCTCGGCCAGCAAACCCATCACCTTCGTGCTGCCCTATGCCGCAGGCGGCCCCACCGACAAAGCCGCACGCGATCTGGCCCAAGCCATGAGCAAGGCCATGGGCGGCCACAGCATCGTGATCGACAACTCGGCAGGCGCTTCCGGCTCGATTGGGGCCAACAAAGTGGCCAAAGCGTCGGCCGATGGTTACACGCTGCTGTTCACACACATCGCACAAGCCACTTTGCCGACCTTTTTCCGTAAATTGCCTTACAACGTCGAAAAAGACTTTGAGTACATCGGACTGGTCAGCGAAAACCCGATGAACCTGATCGGTCGCCCCAGCCTGCCCGCCAACAACATGGTCGAGTTGGTGAGCTGGATCAACGCCAACAAGGGCAAGATCAATATCGCCAACGCAGGTCCCGGCTCGGCCTCGCACCTGTGTGGCATGTTGTTCCAGTCCACCATCAAGGTGGACATGACCTCGGTGCCCTACAAAGGCACGGCCCCCGCAATGACCGACTTGATCGGTGGCCAGGTAGATTTGATGTGCGACCAAACCACGACCACGATCCCGCAGATTGAAGGCAAGAAGGTCAAATCATTTGCCGTGACCACGCCCACGCGTTTGAGCTCACCCGTGCTCAAGGACAACCCCACCATGCAGGAAGCTGGGCTCAAGGATTTCAGCGTCACGATTTGGCAAGGCCTGTATGCACCCAAGGGTACACCGGCACCGGTTCTGAAAAAGCTCAATGAAGCCCTGAAAGTGGCGGTCAAAGATCCCGACTTCATCCGCAAGCAAGATGCCGGTGGCGCCACAGTCATCAACGATGCCCGCAACGATCCAGCAGGTCACAAGGCCTTTGTCATGGCTGAGATTGCCAAGTGGGCACCTGTGATCAAAGCGGCGGGCGTTTACGCGGATTGACGTCTTCATCTCATCCACATTAGGGTGCACGGGCCTCAGGGCTGGTGCACCCTTTTGGTTTTGATCAGGCGTTCATTCAAATGCCTTTATCCTTTGAGCCTGTTCTTTTGTACCCGACTGTCTGACCATGACCGATCCCAAAACCGTGTTGCGCCGCCTCTTCGATGAGGCTGTGCAACGCGCCTTGCCCCTGCACAACACCGCCGCCCATCTGCCTGCCCCACCCAAGGGCCGCACCCTGGTGTTGGGCGCAGGCAAAGCCGGTGGGGCGATGGCGCAGGCGGTGGAAGCCCTGTGGCCCCAGAACGCACCCCTATCGGGTTTGGTGGTCACGCGTTATGGCCACACGCCGCCGCGACCGGCCGGTTTGCCTTCGCGCATCGAGGTGGTCGAGGCCGCACACCCCGTGCCCGATGCGGCGGGCTTGCAAGCGGCCGAGCGGATTTTGCAATTGACCCAGGGCCTGACGGCCGATGATTTGGTGTTGTGCCTGATCTCGGGTGGTGGCTCGTCGCTGTTGACCTTGCCCGCCGATGGCATGGACCTGCAAGTCAAGCAAGACATCAACCGCCAGCTGTTGGCCAGCGGCGCCAATATTTCTGAAATGAATTGCCTGCGCAAACACCTCTCGCGCATCAAAGGTGGGCGCTTGGCAGCGGCATGCAGCCCTGCGCGGGTGGTCACGCTCACCATCAGCGATGTGCCGGGCGACGACCCGTCCATCATCGCCAGCGGTCCCACAGTGCCCGATGCCAGCACCTGCGCGGATGCGTTGGCGATTTTGCAGCGCTATGCGATCTCGGTGCCCGATGCGGTGCTCCAGGCTTTGCAGTCGGGCGTTTGGGAAACCCCTAAGCCTGGCTCACAAGTGTTTGTAGGGCACAGCGTGCACATGATCGCCACACCCCAGCAGTCGCTGGAGGCTGCTGCGGATGCCGCCCGCACGATGGGGCTCAATGCCTACATCTTGAGCGACGAGATCGAAGGTGAATCGCGCGAGGTCGGCAAGGTGCATGCCGCCATGGCCCGGGCTGCGGCCAAGGGCCTGGGGCCCTTCGTCAAGCCTTGTGTGATTTTGAGCGGCGGCGAGACCACGGTGACGATCAAGCCTCAGGCCGCTGGCACGCCCAAGGGGCGCGGCGGTCGTGCAGGCGAGTTTTGCCTGGGCCTGGCGCAAGCACTGCAAGGCCAAGCGGGCGTGTGGGCTTTGGCCGCTGACACCGATGGCATTGACGGCATTGAGGACAACGCCGGGGCGCAAGTGAGTCCCGACACGCTGGCCCGCGCCCTGGCACTGGGCCACAAAGTGGATACGCACCTGCAGCGCAACGACGCCTATGGTTTTTTTGAGCCCTTGGGCGATCTGGTCATCACAGGGCCGACACACACCAATGTGAACGACTTCAGGGCTATTTTGGTTCGGTGATGCGGCGTTATTGATTTGTGTCAAAGCCCAAGGGTCGGGGCTCTGGCACATTCGGGTCCACCATGTTGGATACTTCTTTGCCCCCATTGACCGAACCTGCAGCCTCCGTGGCGGCAGGCACCCTGTTGCTCAACCGAGGCGATGCGGTGGACCGCATCGTGCACGTCATGCAGGGGCGTGTGGTGTTGGGGGTTATGGCCGATGGCCAGATGGCCCACCAGCTGGGCGTGGTGGATGGACCGTTTTGGCTCGAAGCGGCCTCGGGTTTGCTGGACTTGCCGCATGTGGTGGATGCCGTGGCCGAGACCGATGTGGATTTGCAGTTTGTGAGCGTGTCTGATTTTTTGGCCGAGGTGAAGCGTCTGCCCCAAGCCTCGCAAAACCTGCTCATGGACATGGCCCGCTCACAACGCCAACAAACCGAAATGGCCGTTAGCCGTTTGGCCAAAGACGCCGATGCGCGTTGCGCCGAATGGCTGCTGCGCCATGCGCAGCCCGATGAAGGGGTGGGCGGTTTGGCCGTCAAATTGACCGAGCGCAAGCGCAACATTGCCGCGCAGTTGGGCATTGCCCCAGAAACTTTTTCTCGCGTGCTGCGCCACCTGCGCGAGCGCCAGCTCATCAGCGGCGGCGGCCGCGTCTTGGGACTGCCTAACCC
>JAKFXJ010000090.1 GCA_021731425.1 Limnohabitans sp.
AGGTGCCATCGGCATCCAGGCCAAACTCGAACTTGGTGTCGGCAATGATGATGCCTTTGGTGGCCGCAATGTCACGCGCGGCTTTGTACAGCTGGATGCTGATGTTGCGGATGCGGGTAGCCAGGTAGATGCCGATCATCTCCACCGTGCGCTCGAAGGTGATGTTTTCGTCGTGCTCACCCACCGCCGCTTTGGCGGCCGGGGTGTAGATGGGCTCGGGCAAGCGGCTGGCGTTTTTCAGGCCTGCGGGCAGCTTCACGCCGCACACGGCTTGGTTGTCCTGATACTCCTTCCAACCGCTTCCTGCCAAATAGCCGCGCACCACCGCCTCCACCGGGATGGGTTTCAGGCGCTTGACCAGCATGGAGCGGCCTTTGACCTGCGGCACCTCTTCGGCACTCACCACACTCTCGGGGGCTTCGCCCGTCAGGTGGATCGGGCAGATGTTCAGGCCCTTGGGGCCGAGCTGGTCAAACCAAAACAAGGCCATTTGCGTGAGCAGCACGCCTTTGCCGGGAATCGGTTCGCCCATGATCACGTCGAAGGCGCTGATGCGGTCCGAGGCCACCATCAGGATGCGGTCATCGCCCACAGCGTAGTTGTCACGCACCTTGCCACGCGCCAACAGAGGCAAAGAGGTCAGGGCCGAGGTGTGAAGCGCAGAAGTCATGGCAAAAAACAGTCCAGCAAAAAAGAAAAAGGCCCGTTGAACAGTCAACGGGCCATTCGGGTCAATTATCGCAGGCTCAGTTCACCACTTGCGCCAATTCACCGCGTGCATAACGAGCCGCCACCACCTGCAGGTTGTCGCCCTTGATCTTGGGGGCCTGGCCTTCGCAGCCGAACTCCAAGTAGCGCTGCTTGCAGATTTGTTTGGCCGCTTCGCGGGCGGGCTTGAGCCACTCGCGGGCGTCGAACTTGTCGGGGTTCTCGAACAAGAACTTGCGGCAAGCCGCCGTCATCGCCAAGCGGATGTCGGTGTCGATGTTGATCTTGCGCACGCCATGCTTGATGGCTTCCTGGATTTCCTCGACCGGCACGCCGTAGGTTTCCTTCATCTTGCCGCCGTACTGGTTAATCAGGGCCAGCAGCTCTTGCGGCACGCTGGACGAGCCGTGCATCACCAAATGGGTGTTGGGGATGCGCTGGTGGATTTCCTTGACGCGGCTGATGGCCAAAATGTCGCCCGTGGGCTTGCGGCTGAACTTATAGGCGCCGTGGCTGGTGCCAATCGCAATGGCCAGAGCGTCCAGGCCTGTGGCCTTGACGAACTGCGCGGCTTCTTCGGGGTCGGTCAGCATCTGGCTGTGGTCCAGTTTGCCCTCGGCGCCAATGCCGTCTTCTTCACCAGCTTCACCGGTTTCCAGATTGCCCAAGCAGCCGAGTTCGCCCTCGACCGACACACCCACCAAATGGGCCATCTCGACCACACGGCGGGTCACGTCGACGTTGTAGGCAAAGTCGGCCGGGGTTTTGCCATCTTCCAGCAAAGAACCATCCATCATCACCGACGAAAAGCCCAAGTTGATCGCGCCCTGGCAAACCGCCGGGCTTTGGCCGTGGTCCTGGTGCATGACCAGCGGAATGTGGGGCCACTGCTCGGTGGCCGCCTGGATCAAGTGTTTGATGAAAGGCTCACCCGCGTATTTGCGGGCACCCGCGCTGGCCTGCAGGATGACCGGGGCACCGACTTCGTCGGCGGCCATCATGACGGCCTGGACTTGCTCCAGGTTGTTGACGTTGAAAGCTGGAATGCCGTAGCCGTTGACGGCCGCATGATCCAGCAGCTCGCGCATTGAAACGAGTGCCATGGTGGTGATTTCCCGAGGAGTTGAAGATTCTGGATCGCCGGCATGTAACCGGCTTGTAACTACCCCAGATTTTATAGGTTTTGGGCCACCACTCAGCTGCTAGCTCTGGCCAACAGACCCACCACGCAGCCGTGATGGGGTTGCCTCTGTCTCAGTCTGCTCGGCAAATCTTGAGCGTGTTGGTGCCACCAGGCGTGCCCATGGGCTCGCCCACGGTGATGGCGTAGACATCGCCCGACTGCACAATACCGCGCTTTTTCAGGTGCGCTTCGGCATCGGCCAAGGCGGTGTCGCGGTCGGCGCTGGTGTCCATCAGCAAGGGACTGACGTTGCGCATCAGCGCCATCTTGCGCTGGGTGGCGACCTTAGGTGTCAGCGCATAAATGGGCATGCGCACGCTGTGGCGGCTCATCCACAACGCCGTCGAGCCTGAATCGGTCAGGGCCACAATCGCTTTGGCTTTGAGGTGGTGCGCCGTGAACAGCGCCCCCATGGCAATCGCGTGGTCGATGCGGTTGAAATGCGCCCCCACAAAGTCGTCGTCCAGAGGGTCGTGGTCGGTTTTTTCGGCTTCCAGGCACACAGCGGCCATCATCTCCACCGTCTCCAGCGGGTACTTGCCTGCCGCGGTTTCAGCGCTGAGCATCACCGCGTCGGTGCCGTCCAGCACCGCATTGGCCACGTCCGACACTTCGGCGCGGGTGGGCACCGGATTGACGATCATGCTCTCCATCATTTGCGTGGCGGTGATGACCAGCTTGTCGAGTTCGCGGGCGCGTTTGATCATGTGTTTTTGCAGGCCCGGCACAGCGGCATTGCCCACCTCCACGGCCAAGTCACCCCGTGCCACCATGATGCCGTCCGACACCGCCAAGATGCGGTCCAGCTCAGGAATGGCTTCGGCGCGTTCGATCTTGGCGATCAGGCCGGGCCTGTGGCCGTTGGTGCAAGCCACGTTGCAGAGTTGGCGGGCCATTTCCATGTCGGTGGCGTTTTTGGGGAAGCTCACCGCCACATAGTCGGCATTGAAGCTCATGGCCGTGCGGATGTCGTCCATGTCCTTGGCCGTCAGGGCCGCTGCCGTCAAGCCACCGCCCTGTTTGTTGATGCCCTTGTTGTTCGACAACTCGCCGCCCAGCTTCACGGTGGTGTGCACCTGCTCGCCTTTGACCGCGTTCACGGTGAGCACGATCAGGCCATCGTTGAGCAACAGCACATCGCCTGCTTTCACGTCACGCGGCAGCTCTTTGTAATCGAGGCCCACACCGTGGATGTCACCCGGCTCGGTGCGCGAGGCGTCAAGCACAAAAGGGGCACCGGGCTCGAGCATGACTTTGCCTTCGGCAAACTTGCCGACCCGGATCTTGGGGCCCTGCAGGTCGGCCATGATGGCCACCTCGCGGCCCGCGCGTTGCGAGGCTTCGCGCACCAAGCGGGCGCGGTCGACGTGGTCTTGGGCCTTGCCGTGGCTGAAGTTCAGGCGAACCACATTGACGCCTGCGCGGATCATGGCCTCCAACAGTGCGGGATCGCTGGAAGCAGGGCCTAAGGTGGCAACAATCTTGGTGGCGCGACGGGGCATTAGGACATCTCCAATGTAATTTGGTTTCAATTCTCACACGAAATCGGTTACATGACCGGTTCTTTTGATGGCTTTCATGCGACAAAAAACCGCGAATCGCGGCCGCAAAGGCGGGTCGATTGCAGACTTTTGGCGACAAGTTACCAGCAGATCATGTCCGATGCTGGCTGCTTTCCTTAGCAATACCCTTGAATTGATCTTTGTCAGCCCAGTGAAACGCCAAGCCGACTAAACTCCACTCTGAGCGATTTACATTCAAGCGTCATGACTGCCTTACATACCCCCAACGTCGATCAGCCCATCCCACTGGACCAACCCCTGCCGCACCGCAAGACCTTGCGCGAGTGGTTGATCCCCTTGTCCGAGCGCAGCACGGTGCGTGCCTTGGTGCTGCTCACTTTGGATTACGCCCTGTTTTTTGCCCTGATCACCGCCACCGTCTTGCTCGAATCTGTCTGGGCCAAACTGCTGTGTGGCATGGTTGCTGGCTTCGTCATTGGTCGCCTGTTTGTGATTGGCCACGACGCTTGCCACCAGAGCCTGACACCCCACCGCGAACTCAACAAGGTCTTGGGCCGCATCGCCTTTTTGCCATCGCTCACGCCCTACAGTTTGTGGGACACCGGCCACAATGTGGTGCACCACGGCTACACCAACCTCAAAGGTGTGGATTTTGTCTGGACGCCCCTGACGGCCGAGGAATTTGCCACCCTGAACCCCCTGCAGCGCCTGCTGCAACGGGCTTACCGCAGTGGCTGGGCACCCGGTTTGTATTACATGATCGAGATCTGGTGGAAGCGGGAGTTTTTCCCGAACAAAACCCACATGCCCACACGCCGTCCGATCTTCTTCAAAGACAGCCTGATGGTGAGTGTTTTTGGTGCGGTGTGGGTCGCTGTCATTGCGGCGGCCGCTGTCTACACCGAGCAATCGGTGCTGATGTCGCTGCTCTTGGGCGTGCTGATCCCCTTCTTCTTCTGGAACACCATGATTGGCTTTGTGGTCTATGTGCACCACACCCATGTGAAAGTGTCCTGGCACGACAACAAGGCCGCTTGGACCAAGGCCGCGCCCTTTGTGTCGACCACCGTACACCTGACCTTTCCGTTCAAGATCGGCGCCATGATGCACCACATCATGGAGCACACCGCGCACCATGTGGACATGAGCATCCCGCTGTACCGCCTCAAGCAAGCGCAGACCAAGCTCGAAGAAATGCTGCCCGGCCGCATCATCGTGCAGCCCTTCTCTTGGAAGTGGTACTTCGAGACCGCCCAAAACTGCAAGCTGTACGACTTCGGTCGCGAGTGCTGGACCGACTTCAAAGGCACCATGACCAGCCCAGTGCGCGGCAACCTGCCGCCTGCGGCACAAGCCTGACCGAGCGCCCATCGCCCAGACACAAAAAACCCCGCATCGCGGGGTTTTTTGTTGGGGCTGGACCTTTCGGGCCTGCCTCTCTCAAACCAAGGCCCCTCAGCCAGAGGCCTCTCAGCCCGCTGCGCGTTGGGCCAAAATTTCAAAAGCAGGCAATGTCTTGCCTTCCAGAATTTCCAGGAATGCACCACCGCCGGTCGAGATGTAGCCCACTTGCGCTTCAATGCCGTACTTGGCAATGGCAGCCAGCGTGTCGCCACCACCTGCGATGCTGAAGGCGCTGGATTGGGCAATCGCCTGGGCGATGACCTTGGTGCCGTTTTCGAAGGCCGCAAACTCGAACACGCCCACCGGGCCGTTCCACACAATGGTGCCTGCTTGCTTGAGCTGCGCGGCCAGTTTGGCGGCGGTCTCGGGGCCAATGTCCAAAATCATGTCGTCATCGGCCACGTCGGTGGCTTTTTTCACCGTGGCCACGGCATCGGCTGCAAAAGTTTTGGCCACCACCACATCGGTCGGGATCGGCACTTCGGCGCCACGGGCCTTCATGGCTTCAATGACGGCTTTGGCCTCGTCCACCAAGTCGGCTTCGGCCAGGCTCTTGCCGATCTTCAGACCCGCTGCCAGCATGAAGGTGTTGGCAATGCCACCCCCCACGATGAGCTGGTCCACGTTTTGCGACAGGCTCTTCAAGATGGTCAGCTTGGTGCTGACTTTGCTGCCCGCCACGATGGCCGCCAGTGGGCGCTTCGGGTTGGCCAAGGCTTTGCCAATCGCATCGATCTCGGCGGCCAGCAAAGGGCCTGCGCACGCAATCGGCGCGAACTGGGCGATGCCATACGTCGTGCCTTCGGCGCGGTGGGCCGTGCCAAAGGCGTCGTTCACGTAGATGTCGCACAGCTGCGCCATTTGGCGGGCCAGCGCTTCGTTGTTTTTCTTCTCGCCTTTGTTGACGCGGCAGTTCTCGAGCAGCACGACCTGGCCGGGGGCGACCGTCACACCGTCCACCCAGTTGGCGACCAGCGGCACATCACGGCCGAGCAACTCGCCCAAGCGCTTGGCCACGGGGGCGAGCGAGTCTTCGGGCTTGAACTCGCCCTCGGTCGGGCGGCCCAAATGACTGGTCACCATCACGGCAGCGCCCGCGTCCAGCGCCATCTGGATGCAGGGCACGCTGGCGCGGACGCGGGTGTCTTCGGTGATGCTGCCGTCATCGGCTTGTGGCACGTTCAGGTCGGCGCGGATGAAAACACGTTGGCCTGCGGCTTGGCCCTTGGCACACAGATCGGAAAAGCGGATGACGTTCATGGTGTGTAGAAAAGTAGAAGAATCAATTGGCATCGATTTTAGAAGCCCGGCCTGACAACGGCTGACATGAAGGGCCGGTACGAACCCCGAACAACGCCCCAAACAGACTTACCAGCCCAGCCCCAAGCGCAAGGGCAAATAAACCGCCATGCCCGCCAGGATGGTGATCAGCACATCGCGCCGCCAAAAGTAAGCGGCCACGCCCACCACGGCCGCGTACAAACGCGCGTCTTTCCAAGTGCTGACCAGCTCGCCCTGCACAGTGATGATTTCGGGGATGACCACCGCCGACAAGGCGGCAATGGGCGCGTACTGCAAGCCGCGCTGGGCCCAGTCGGGCAGCTGCCAAGACTTGCTGGAGATGAAAAAGAAACTGCGGGCCACCACCGTGACCACGGCCAGACCCACAATGACGGCCAGCGTCAACAGATCGGTGCCGTTCATGCGGCCGCCTTGGGTGCAGGTCGGATTTTTTCGACCGTCAGGCACAAAATCACGGCCACCGCAATCGCCACGACGATGTTGAGCTTGAGCGGCAGGCTGTAAGCCACCACGGCGGCCACACCCGCCACGGCAGCAGACAACATGCGCATGCGCGAGCTGGCCAGTGAGCACTGAATGCCCAGCAAACACAAAATGCCCGCAAAGCCCAAACCCCAATCCGGTGGAATCAGATTGGCCAGCCCAACGCCCAACAAACTGGCCACAATCCAGCTGCCCCAATTCAGAAAATAGTTGCCCGCCAGATAAGCCTCTTGCCCGGTGCGCTCGGCATCGCTGGCACCCGGTGCGGGGTAGCGGCGGGTGAAGAGCACATAGCTGATGTCGGCGGTGAAGTAACCGTGGCACATGCGCTGCCAACGCGGCAGGTGCATGAGGTAAGGCCGCAGGTGCAGACTGAACACCACAAAGCGCAAGTTCACGCAAAAACCGGTCGCCAAAATCACCCAAGCGGGTGCCCCGGCCACCAACAGCGGAATGGACGCCAATTGCGAGCTGCCCGCGAACACCAGCATGGTCATGGCCACGGCCTCGAACACACTCATGCCCGACTTGACCATGGCCACACCGGTCATCAGGCCCCAGGCGGCAACGCCGGGCGCTTGCGGGGCTAGGTCACGAAAGCCTTGCCAGAACTCGGCGCGGCGGTAAAGCGTGGGCCTGAAAAACATCAGGCCACCAAACGCCGCCCAGGCTGCAAGGGGCAGCCGCGCAGAAAATCGGCCGCGCTCAGGCGCTTGCCACCGGGTCGCTGCAGCTGGGTCAGACACAGCTGCCCCTCACCACAGGCCACACGCACGCCTGAGGCATCGGCGCTGAGCACGGTGCCCGGCTCGGCGGGGCTGGCCAAAGGCTCGGCCACGGCTTGCCAGATCTTGAGGGTTTCGCTGCCCGCCTCGGTGGTCAGCGGCACCGTCATGCCCGGGAACGGGTCAAACGCCCGAATGCGCCGGGCCAACACCTCGGCGGACAGCGCCCAGTCGAGTGCGGCTTCGGCTTTGTCGATTTTGTGCGCGTAGTTCACGCCCTCTTCGGGTTGGGGTTGGTGCGGCAAACTGTCCAGGCTGTCCAGCGCCTGCACGATGGCCTCACCACCCAAAGCGGCCAGGCGGTCGTGCAGCACGGCAGTGGTGTCGTTGGGCGCCATGGCGCAAGGCAAGACCAGCAACATGTCGCCCGTGTCCAAGCCCGCATCCATCTGCATGATGGTGATCCCGGTTTGGGTGTCACCCGCCTCGATGGCGCGGTGGATGGGCGCCGCACCGCGCCAGCGCGGCAACAAAGAAGCGTGGATGTTCAGGCACCCCTTGGGCGGCAAGTCCAGCACCCATTGCGGCAAGATCAAACCATAAGCGGCCACGATCATGGCGTCGGCTTTCGCGGCCAACAGGATGTCTCGGGCGGCCGCAGCGTCTTCGGGGTATTTGCCGTCCAGTCGCAAGCTGCGCGGCTGGGCCACGGGCACCTGGTGCGCAACAGCCCATTGCTTGACGGGAGAGGCCTGCAGCTTCATGCCGCGGCCCGCAGGGCGGTCGGGTTGGGAGAGCACCAGCACGATCTCGTGACCCGCTGCATGCAAGGCGGCCAGCGCCGTCTGGGCAAATTCGGGCGTGCCCGCAAAAATCAAACGCATGCCGGATCAGCGCCCGGTTTTTTGGGCTTTGACCATCTTGGTCTTGATGCGGCCTTGCTTGAGCGGCGAGAGGTATTCCACAAACACTTTGCCCACCAGGTGGTCCATCTCGTGCTGGATGCAAATGGCCAGCATGCCCTCGGCCTCGATCGTGCGGCTTTGGCCATCGCGGTCGATGGCCGTGACTTTCACTTGGGTGGCGCGTTCCACGCCGTCGTAAATGCCGGGCACCGACAGGCAACCCTCCTCGCCCTTGACGCGCTCCTCGTTCATCCAGGTGATCTCGGGGTTGATCAGCACCATCGGCTGGTTGCGCTCCTCAGAGGTGTCGATCACCACCAGGCGCTCGTGCACATCGATCTGCGTGGCGGCCAAGCCAATGCCTCCGGCCTCGTACATGGTCTCAATCATGTCGTCGATCAGAGTGTGGACGCGTGCATCCACCGCTTGCACGGGCTGGGCCACCTTGTGCAGGCGTGGATCGGGGTAACAAAGGATGGTTCGCAGGGCCATGGCTCAAAACTCAAATGGAAAAGGCTCAAAAGGAATACAGGTATTTTCGGTCATTTCGGCCCTGTGCCGCCAGGGCTCACGCCGAGAGACCGTATTGCACGAAACGGATCATGAAACGCGCCAGCGCCAGGCCGTCGTGGGGCTCACTCAAACTGCCCATGCTGCGCTCATACATAGGCTCTCCCAGCATGGCGCGGCGCTTGTCCAACAAAAAGGCCGACATCTCGGGCGTGAACTCCGGGTGCGGCTGAATGCAAAACACCTGGTCACCCAGCGCGTAGGCAGCCACTGGGCAATCGGGCTGCGTGGCCAGCAAGGTGGCACCCGGGGGCAAAGCCAGCACCTGGTCTTGGTGGCTGGCCAACAAAGCCATGCGGGCAGGCTCTCCGGGCGCGAGCCCCAGGTGTTCTGCATCGCCCAACCATTCGTAGGCCTGTCGCCCAACCCTCCAGCCCTGCGGTGCCCTCTGCACGGGAGCACCCAAACAATGCGCGATCAGTTGGTGGCCAAAACACACCCCCAACAACTTGTGCTGGTCCTGCAGCAAACGCGTCACCCGCTCACGCAAGGCCACCACCCAGGGTTCGTCAGAAAAAGAGTCCGCACGGCTGCCGGTCAGCAGCACCGCGTCGTAGGCCTCAAAACTGGCCGGGTATTGGCCATGCCGGGCGCTGAAGGTGTCGATGCGGCCAAGGTAGCCCGCTTGCGCAAACAAGTGCTCAAACATCGCCGCGACCCGTGTGTAACGCTGGTTCAGGGGCGGATCCAGGTCATCGTTTTCGAGGATGCACAGGTGCATGTGCGCGGTGGGGTCTTGGCTGGATGGCTGCATGGCGTGATTTTATGGACTTGGCGCCAACCGGGCTTTGAACCACAATGCTGGCATAACAAGCATTCGACAGCCCCACAGGCTGCACAGGGAGACAAGATGGTCAACACCCCCGAGGAACTGGGCGCGTGGTTGCGCCTGGTGCTCACGCCCGGCGTGGGGCCTGAAAGCGCCCGGCGTCTGCTGGCCGCCTTTGGCGAACCCCAAGCCATTTTTGGACAAACCGAAACCGCTTTGTGCCAAGTGGTCAGCGCCAAACAGGCCCAGGCGCTGCAGCTCATGCCCGATGGCTGCGCCGAACTCACACATGACACGCTCGACTGGCTGCAGGCCGCCAACGGACCGGGCCGCTGCGTGCTCACCCTGGGCGACGCGGACTATCCTGCTCCTTTGCTCGACATCCCCGACCCGCCCTTGATGCTGTATGCCCTGGGCCAGACCACGCAACTGGCCTCGCTGCGGGCAGCACAAGCGCTGGCCATGGTGGGCAGCCGCAACCCCACACCCCAAGGGGCCGAGAACGCTCGCGCCTTTGCCTGCAGCCTGGCCGCCAGTGGGCTGACCGTGGTCTCGGGCTTGGCACTGGGGGTGGACGGCGCGGCGCACGAAGGGGCACTTCAAGGCGCACTTCAAGGTGGATTGCAAGCTGGCGCCACGGGCCCACTGGCCACCATCGCCGTGGTGGGCACGGGGCTGGACCGTGTGTACCCGCGCCAGCACCGAGACCTGGCGCACCGCATCGCACAACGCGGCTTGATTTTGAGCGAATACCCACTGGGCACCCCGCCGCTGGCGCCCAACTTCCCGCGCCGCAATCGACTGATCTCGGGCTTGTCACAGGCCACGCTGGTGGTTGAAGCGGCCCTGCAATCGGGCTCGCTCATCACCGCCAAACAAGCCCTAGAGCAAGGCCGCGACGTCATGGCCATTCCCGGGTCGATCCATTCCACTCAAGCCAAAGGCTGCCACGCGCTCATCAAACAAGGCGCCAAACTGGTGGAATCGGCGCAAGACGTGCTGGAAGAGCTGCGCCTGCCCGCGCCCGACGCGCAACAGGCACTGGACCTGCAAGCGCCAAACCCAGCCGATGCGCCGACAGGCCAAGACCCCGAACGGGCGCTGCTGCGTGCGCTGGGCCACGACCCCGTGGGGCTGGACGCCCTGCAAGCACGCTGCGGCTGGCCGACCGCGCAACTGCAGGCGCAGCTGCTGGAGCTGGAATTGATGGGACAGGTCGGCCGATTGCCGGGTGGGTTGTTTCAGCGCTTGGGGTCGGCTTGAGGGAATATAGGCGCTTCCAATAGAACCAAGACACGTCCAGATGATCCACACGCCTATGTCAGCAATGCAAGTCTGAATAGCCCCGGATTTTGAGGAGACTCCACACTTTGAGAAGATGGAGCCAAGAGCAAGAACTCAAACCGTTTTTCAACCGAGGTGCGCGAACGCGCTGTTCGCATGGTGATCGAACACCGAGGCGGATACCCATCCCTCTGGGCCACCATTGAGTCCATTACCCCCCACAGCGTTCACGACAGGCTAGCGCAGGCCATGAGGGAAATCAGGCAAGCAACGCTGAATGCGGCAGTCGATGCCACACCCAACTGAACCTGCCCCTGTTTGACGTACCGCTTAGCCACTTCATTATGCGGCCTTCAATTGCTGTGCCGCGTCCCAGCGTTTTTCAAACTGCATCGGACTGACGTAGCCCAACGTGGAGTGCAACCGCCGG
>JAKFXJ010000294.1 GCA_021731425.1 Limnohabitans sp.
AGCCACGGCTTGGCAAAACGCGAAGAGCAGCGTCAGGTTGCAGCGAATGCCTTCACGCTCGAGTTCGGCCGCGGCCTGGATGCCTTCCCAAGTCGAGGCGATTTTGATCAGCACACGCTCGCGGGGAATGCCTTGCGCCTCGTAGAGCGCCATGATGCGACGCGCCCGGGCCACCGTGGCGGCGGTGTCAAAGCTCAAGCGGGCATCCACCTCCGTCGACACGCGGCCCGGAATGGTTTTCAAAATCTCACAGCCAAAACGCACCAGCAGATGGTCCATCACCACATCCAAGGGCTGACCCCGGTGCGCGGCCACGGCTTCGGCCAGCAGGGGGGCGTATTCGGGTTTTTGCACGGCCTTCAAGATCAAGGACGGGTTGGTCGTCGCGTCTTGCGGCTGGAACTGGGCCAATTGCTTGAAGTCGCCGGTGTCGGCGACCACGGTGGTGAATTGTTTGAGGGCGTCGAGTTGGTTCATGGCGTTTATTTGAGAAGTCGCTTGAATTATCCGTGAAACAAAGTTACATTACAAATCAATTTTTCATGTAACTCAAGAACATCATGGCTTTTGATTTGGTTTTCTTTGGCGGCACGGGCGATCTGGTCTGGCGCAAACTCATGCCCGCCCTGTTTCAGGCGTACCGCCACGACAGTCTGCCTGAAGGAGGCCGCATCATTGGTGTGGGCCGTGACGATCTGAGCGACGAACAATACCGCCAGCAAATTCAGTCACGTTTTGACCAAGTCGACGGGGACAAGCGCCCCAACAGCGAGGAATTTGCCCGCTTTGCCAGCCTGCTGTGTTACGTGCGCATGGACTTGTCCAAGCCCGAGTCTTATGCGGCCTTGTCAGCCCGTTTGGCCGAGCGAGAGACCGACAGCGTGGTGATGTATTTGTCCACCGCGCCCAGCCTGTTCACCACCGTCTGCGAGCAGCTCGCCGCCAATGGTCTGAACACCCCCAAGACCCGCATCGTGCTGGAAAAACCGCTGGGCCACGATCTGGCCTCCAACCGCGCCATCAACAAGGCGGTGGGCCAAGTCTTCAAAGAGCAGCAAATCTTCCGCATCGACCACTACCTGGGCAAGCCCGCGGTGCAAAACCTGTTTGCCATGCGCTTTGGCAACGCCCTGTTTGAGCCCCTGTGGCGGCGTGAGCACATCGCCAACATCCAGATCACCATGTCCGAAGAGCTGGGTGTGGAAAAACGCGGCGGCTTTTACGAAACCACGGGCGCCCTGCGCGACATGGTGCAAAACCATGCGCTGCAACTGCTGTGTGCCATTGCCATGGAGCCACCGATCAACGCCCATGCCGACGCCATCCGCGATGAAAAGCTCAAGGTGCTGCGTGCCCTGAAACCCTGGACACCCGAGACCCTGAGCCAACACGTCATTCGTGGCCAATACAGCGCAGGCAATGTGTTCGGCCAGGCCGTGCCCGCTTACCGCGAAGAGCCCGGCGTGAACCCCGCCAGCAGCACCGAAACCTTTGTAGCGCTGCGCACCGAGATCGCCAACTGGCGCTGGGCGGGCGTGCCGTTTTACATCCGCACCGGCAAACGCATGGCCTCGCGCGAAGCGCACATCGAGATCAATTTCCGCAAGACACCCCACGAGATCTTCAAAAGTCCCATGGGCCAAGCCAACAAACTGGTGATCCACCTTCAGCCCAAAGACGGGCTGGAACTGCACCTGTTCGCCCAGGGCCAAAGCAAGCGCGGCGATGGCAGCGGTGGCGCCACCCTGAGCCCGGTGCACCTGGACCTGGACTTTGACAAGCGCTTTGGCAGCCAGCGGGTGGGCGCTTACGAGCGCTTGCTGCTCGATGTGCTGGACGGCCGTCTGAACCTGTTTGTGCGCAGCGACGAACAAGAAGAAGCCTGGCGCTGGGTCGAACCGATCTTGCAGCACTGGCAGAACGACACCATGGGCCCACGCCCTTATGCTGCCGGCACATGGGGACCGAGCGCATCCAGCGCCATGATCGCCCGCGACGGCTTTTGCTGGTCTGAAGAAATCTAAACCGGAGACACACCATGCTCGACCGCATCAAAGCCTCTTTGCCATCCCTGGCCCCGGCCGAGCAACGCGTGGGCAAGCTGGTCTTGGCCGACCCACGGGCTTTTGCCAACTTGCCCGTCACGGAATTGGCCGACAGAGCGCATGTGAGCAAACCCACCGTGGTGCGCTTTTGCCGCAGCGTGGGTTACGACGGTTTGTCTGATTTCAAACTCAAGCTGGCCGGCAGTGTCAGTGAAGGTGTGCCCTTCATCCACCGCAGCGTGGATGTGGACGACAAAACCAGCGACATCGCGGTCAAGGTCATCGACAACACCGTGGCCGCGTTTCTGAAATACCGCAACGATGCCAGCTCTTTCGCACTGGAACACGCCGCGCACGCATTGGCTGCCACACAAAAAACCAACCGCCGCATCGAGTTTTACGGCGTGGGAAATTCGGGCATCGTGGCGCAAGACGCGCAGCACAAATTCTTCCGCCTGGGTGTGAACGCCATTGCCTACAGCGATGGCCACATGCAGGTCATGAGCGCCTCCATGCTCAAGCCGGGTGACTGCGCGGTGATCATCTCCAACTCGGGCCGCACGCGTGACCTGATGGACGCCTGCGACATCGCGAAAAAACAAGGCGCCACCACCATCGTCATCACCGCCAGCGGCTCGCCTCTGGCCAGCGCCGGGCACATCCACCTCACGGCCGACCATCCCGAGGGCTACGACAAATACAGCCCCATGGTCTCGCGCCTGCTGCACCTGCTCATCATCGACATCCTGGCCACCACCGTGGCCCTGCGCATCGGCGAGGAACTGCAGCCCGTTTTGCGCGACATGAAGAAAAACCTGAGCAGCAAACGGTACACCTGAACCATGGGGCGCTGGGGCCCCACATCAGACCTTGGGCCAGGCCATGCGGATCCGTGTGCCCCGCCCTTTTTCGACGGGGCTGGTCAATTGCATCAGCGCCCCGTGCTGATTGGCGATTTCCTTGACGATGGCCAACCCCAGGCCACTGCCATTCACACCCGATGGGGCCGCTCGGTAAAAGCGCTCAAACACATGGGCTTGGTGATCGGGGGCAATGCCCTGGCCATCGTCTTGCACTTCCAGCCAAGACTCACCCACCCGCACCGTGATGTGGGTGCCCACCGGGCCGTGGTGAATGGCGTTGTCGATCAGGTTGCTCAGTGCCTCGTGCAGCAACAGGTCCACGCCCTGCACCTGACACTGCGCCACTTGCACCTCCAGCCCCAGGTCATCCCCCAGTTGGTGGGCCCGCATCAGGTGCTCTTGCGTCACGCGTCGGGCCAATTCGACCAAGTCCACGGTGTGCGGGCTGTGCATCTCTCGCGCATGCTCCACCCGGGTCATGGCCAAGAGTTGCTCGGTCAGGCGCACCGCGTCATCGGTGGTTTGCCGCGCCGCTGACAAGAGCGCTTGGGCCTGTTCGGGCTCGGCATTGCGCTGGGCCAGCGCCAGCTGTGTTTTCAGGGCCGTGAGCGGTGTGCGCAGTTGGTGCGCGGCATTGTCCAAAAAGCGTTTGCGGATATCGATCAGGCGGCCCAAGCGCTCCAGATAGCTGTTGAGCGTATCGATCAGGGGCCGCAATTCGCGTGGCAAGTCCGGCGGCTGGATGGGCAAGAAATCATCGTCGGCTTTGTTCGCCAGTTGACGGCGAAACGACTCCAGCGGCCGAATGCCGCGCTGCACGCCCCAGACCACCAACAAGGCAGCAGCCAACAGCAGCAGGCCTTGGCTGCCCAAGGTGTCCCACAAAATATGCTGGATCAGCTGTTGCCTGGCCTCCATGGTTTCTGCGACGGTGATCTTGATCAGCGGCTCGCTCAAGCTGGCGTCTTCCATGACGTGCGTGAGCTGCGCCAATCGCACAGGCTGGTTCAGGTACACCCCGTCGTCAAACTGCACCAGCGCAAAGTACTTGACAGCCGACTGCGTGCGCACAGGCGCATCGGGCAAAGCGGCCACCCCTGCCAGCCACTGGCCAGCGGGTGTGGTCACTTTGTAAAACAAACGTGAGCCGGTATGGTTCTCGAACAAATAACCCGCCGCCTTCATCACGTCCAACTGCAGCCGTCCGTCCTGCCACGACAGCTCTTCAGCCAGGGTACGGGCGGCCAAGTACAGAGAGCGGTCATAAGCCTCGTTGGCGGCCTCCACCGCGTTGCCATACCCCACCCAGGCGTTCACGCCGATCAAACCGGTCAGGGGCAGCAAGATCAAGCTGAGCAAGCGCCTGCGCAAGGACGCCACGGCTCGGCCCGAACGCCCATGGTCCAAACTCATGCCGACCCCAAAGGTGAAGTCAGCATGTAGCCCATGCCGCGAAAGGTGGTGATCACCACCTCAGACGAGCCCCCCGATGCGGCCGCTGCCGCCTCGATTTTCTTGCGCAGGCGGTAAATCAGCACCTCCACCGCGTCCAGTCCGGTGGCCTCATCGGCAAACACTTCAGCGTGCAGCTGCTCCTTGCTGACGGTGCGCTGGGGTGAGGACAAGAGCACACGCAAGGCGGCCGCCTCGCGCTGGGTCAAAGCCAGCACCTGGCCGTGCCACCACACGGTGCTGGTTTCAGGCGCCATCTCCAGCGGCCCCCAACGCAATGCGTTGGTTTTGGCACGTCCATGGCGACGCAGCAAGACCTGCAAACGGGCTTCGAGTTCACTCAAATCAAAGGGCTTGGGCAAATAATCGTCGGCCCCCATGTTCAGGCCCAGCACCCGGTCCGGCACGCTGGCACGCGCCGTCAAAATCAGCACCGGGACCGCATCGCCCCGAGCACGCAAGGCCTGCAGCACGCTCAGGCCGTCTTGCCCGGGCAACTGCAAATCCAGCAACACCGCATCAAACCCATGACCGGCCTGAAGGCAGCGCTCGGCCGCGTGGCCATCCGTGGCAAATTCGACCTGCATGCCCCCCTGGCGCAAGGCCGTGCCCAGCCACAGCGCAATGTCGGGGGTGTCCTCCACCAGCAGGATTCGGGGTGTCATAGCGCTTTGAGGGTATTTACTGAATGGATTTGACAGGTGATTGACAGCTTGGCGCCCGGCGCGGCACCAAAATCCTGCCATCTGCTCATGGTTTGCGCCGAGCAGTGGTGTTTTTATTTTCACACAGGAGACCTGCATGTCCATTTCCAAACGCGACTTCCTCGCCCTCGGCGCTGCCGCTGGTGCTTCGTTCACCCTGCCCGCCTGGGCCCAGGCCAAACCCCTGATCGCCAGCATCAACATGTTCGTGCCCGCAGCCCCCGGTGGCGGCTGGGACGGCACCGCCCGTGCCATGGAGCGTGCCGCCAAGGCCGCAGGCCTTGTCGGCACCATGCAGTTCGAAAACGTCGGTGGCGCGGGTGGCATGGTGGGTCTGCCCCGTTACGTGAACCAGCGCAAAGGCCAGGGCAACAGCCTGATGGTCGGCGGCTCCGTCATGATCGGCGCAGGCATTGCCAACAAGAGCCCCGTGACCATCAAGAACGTGACCCCGATTGCCCGCCTGACCGAAGAAGCCGGTGTGATCGTGGTGCCTGCCAACGGCAAAATCAAAACCTGGAAAGACTTGGAAGCCGCCCTCAAGGCCAACCCCAAGGCTGTTTCGGTCGCAGGCGGTAGCGCAGGCGGTACCGACCACCTGATTTTGGGCATGCTGATCAAGGCCTTGGGCAAGAACCCCCGCGAAGCCGCTTATGTGGCCTTTGCTGGCGGCGGCCCCGCCAACGCCGCGATTTTGGGTGGCCAAGTGTCTGCCGGCATCTCGGGTTATTCGGAATTCGAAGAGCAAATCAAAGCCGGTCGCATGATCCCGCTGGCCGTGTCCGGCAAGCGCCGCATCCCTGGCGTGAACGTGCCCACCCTGACCGAGTTGGGCATCAACGTGACCGAGTCCAACTGGCGTGGCGTGTTTGCGCCTCCTGGCATCTCCAACGCTCAGCGCGAAGCCATGATCGACTTTGTGACCAAACTCAACGCCTCTGCGCAGTGGAAGCAAGAGTTGGAAACACGCAAGTGGACCGACGCCTTCATGACCGAGCGTCCGTTTGAACGCGACCTGGCCAAGGACATCGCCGAGAAAGAAATCCTGATGAAAGAACTGGGCCTGGCATGACGCCTCTTCGCGTTGCCTTTTTGCTGGTCGCCCTTTGTGGGGTGGCCGCCTGGCAAGTCACGGTCATCCCCGAATCCATGATGCAGATGACCGTCGGTCCTGTGCTGGCCCCGGGTGTGATCGTGGCGGCGCTGAGCACTTTCGCCGTTTTGTACGGCGTGAGTGCTTGGCGTGGTCGCCAAACCGACGAAAGCCAGGCACCCGACCAGTCGCCCCTGCCCGGCGCCAATGCCCGGGTCATCAGCTTGCTGGGGGGTGGTGCAGCCTTCATCTTTTTGGTGATTCCCTTGGGCTTTGTGATCCCGGGCACGCTGTGCGGCATGGGTGTGGCACGCGCGTTTGATGCGCCTTTGGGCCTCAAATCGGCCCTGATTTGCGCAGCCATTGCCAGCACCTTCTGGTTTGTGTTTGCCCAATTGCTGGGCGTGGGTTTGGGCCCTGCACTGCCCTGGTTGATCTGAAGCAGACCCTGCTTAGCTTCGTCGCCCAACGTTTTTTCGATCGGATTTTCCATGGAAGCCTTTGACGCCCTGATGGGCGGCTTTGCCATTGCCTTGCAGCCGACCACCTTGATGTGGGGCTTTGTGGGCTGCTTTGTCGGCACGCTCGTGGGCGTGCTGCCCGGCATTGGCCCAGCGCTGACCATCGCCTTGCTGCTTCCCCTAACCTACCATGTGCCCGCCACCAGCATGTTTGTCATGTTTGCGGGCATTTATTACGGCGCGGCTTACGGCGGCTCCACCACCTCCATTTTGCTCAACACCCCGGGTGAGTCTGCCGCCGTGGTCACAGCGCTCGAGGGCAACAAAATGGCCCGACGAGGGCGAGCCGGTCAAGCCCTGGCCACTGCTGCCATCGGCAGTTTTGTGGCCGGCACCATCGGTACCTTGGCCCTGACCTTTGTGGCCCCTTGGGTGGTCGAAGCCGCGCTGGCTTTTGGCCCGGCCGAATACTTCAGCCTCATGGTCTTGTCGGTGGTGGCGGTGTCTGCCGTGCTGGGTAACTCCATGCTGCGTGGCCTGGTGGCGCTTGGCCTAGGCTTGCTGCTCGGCATGGTGGGTGTGGACTTGCAAACCGGACAGCCCCGTTTCACTTTTGGCCGCCCCGAATTGCTGGACGGCATCGAAGTGACGGTGGCCGCTGTGGGCTTGTTTGCGGTGGGCGAGGCACTGTACCTGGCTTGGCAGGGGCGCGAATCCAAAGGTGGCGAGGTCATGAAATTGACGGGCAGCCTGTGGATGAGCAAGAGTGACTGGGCGCGTTCATGGAAAGCCTGGTTCCGTGGTGCGTTCTTTGGCTTTCCCATCGGCGCCATGCCTGCAGGCGGGGCCGAATTGCCCACCTTGCTGTCGTACTACACCGAGAAAAAACTCTCCAAACACCCCGAAGAATTTGGCCACGGTGCGATCGAAGGCGTGGCCGGCCCCGAAGCCGCCAACAACGCCGCCGCTGCAGGCGTGTTGATGCCCCTGCTCACCTTGGGCATTCCCACCTCGGCCACCGCTGCCATCATGCTATCGGCCTTTGAAGGCTATGGCATCCAGACCGGCCCACAGCTGTTCAGCCAACAAAGCGGCTTGGTGTGGACACTGATCGCCAGCCTCTACATCGGCAACGTGATCTTGCTGGTGCTCAACCTGCCTTTGGTGAGTTTGTGGGTCAAGCTGCTCAAGATCCCGCCGCCTTGGCTCTATGCCGGCATCATCGTGATCTCCACCGCGGGTGTTTACGGCGCGGGCAACTCGGTGTTCAACGTCGGCTTGTTGTTTGTTTTCGGCTTGCTGGGTTACATCATGCGCCGCTTTGACTTTCCGGCTGCCCCCCTCATCGTGGGCCTGATCCTGGCGCCGCTGGGCGAGCAATCCATGCGCCAGGCGCTGACCATCAGCCAGGGCGACTGGTCCACCTTCTTCACACGACCTTTGTCAGGCAGCCTGATGGCGGTATCTGTGTTGCTGTTGGTGGCCCCTGCTATTTGGCGACAAATTCGTCGAAGCTAAAGCCCTTGTCACCCACTGTTATGGGTACGTAATTTCCCTCTACACATTGCGTGTTTTTTTTGTTCTCATCAAGTCCTCAATTTTTTAACCACTACGACAAAAGACATGAACCCCAACGACTCTTCCCCCATTCAAAGACGCGACTACCTCAAATGGATGGGCGCTGCAGGCCTGGCAGCCACTGGCGTTTCGGGCCATGCCCAATCGGCCTGGCCCAACAAGCCCATCCGCTGGATCATCCCCTTTGCCCCAGGTGGCACCTCCAGCATCGTGGCTCGCGGTATTGCTGCTCAGCTGACCAAGCAGATGGGCGTGTCCTTTGTTATTGATAACAAAGGCGGCGGCGGCGGTGTGCCGGCCATGCAAGAACTCCACCGTGCCCCAGCAGACGGATACACGATCATCATGAGCCACATCGGTCTGATGGCGGTCAACCCCCTGATTTACCCCGACAGCGGCTACGACGTGAACAAGGACTTTGTCCCCGTGACCCTGCTCTCGCGAGTGCCCAGCTTGTTTGTGGTGCACAAAGACGTGCCGGTCACCGACATGAAATCCTTGATCGCTTACGTCAAGGCCCGTCCCGGTCAGTTGAACTACGCCTCTGCAGGCAACGCCAGCGCAGGCCACCTGGCCATGGAAGCGCTCAAGCTGGCCACCGGCATGTTCGTCACCCACATCCCCTACCGCGGCACAGGCCCTGCGCTCAACGATGTGCTTGCTGGTCGCATCCAATTGTTTTCCGCAGGCACCCCGGCCCTGTTGCCCCACATCAAAAGCGGTGCTGTGCGCTGCATCGCCGTGGGCACCACCGAACGCATCCCGGTCTTGCCCGACGTGCCCACCGTGCAGGAATTGGGCTTCAAAGACTTTGAAACCGTGCAGTGGTACGGCATCCATGCCCGCGCAGGCACACCACCCGAGATCATCACCAAACTGCAGCAAGAATGCGCCAAAGCCGTCAAGTCACCCGAAGTGATGGCTCAAAACGCGGCCGAAAGCGCCATCCCTGGCGGCGGTTCCTCCGCTGAATACGCGGCCTTTGTGGCCCGTGAACAGTCCCGGTGGAAAGAGGTCGTGATCAAGGCGCAGATCCGACCTGGTTGAACTTGCCCTTTTAGGCCCTCATCAGCGGCTCCAAAAAAACAACCCCTGCACAGCAACATGCAGGGGTTTTTTTTGGCTTGTAGACTTTACGGCGTTTGGACTTTCTGCATCAATTCAGAGGCATCTTGTCTCTCAGCAAAAGCCTCACACCACCGCGTGACAAGCGATCTTGATGCCTTTGAAGTCACGCAAAACGGGGCGCTCGGCGCGGCAGATGTCGGTGGCCTGTGGGCAGCGGGGGTGGAAAGTGCAGCCGCTCGGTGGGTTGAGCGGGTTGGGCACTTCGCCTTGCACCGGGGTGCGGGCGCGGCCGGTGTCGTGCATCTTCGGAATCGCGTCCAGCAGCATCTTGGTGTAAGGGTGCTGCGGGTTGCCAAACAGGGTGTGTTTGTCGGCCAATTCCACCAAACGGCCCAAATACATCACGCCGACCTGGTCACTCACATGGCGCACCACGGCCAGGTTGTGACTGATGAACAGATACGTCAGGCCGCGCTCGCGCTGCAGGTCTTTCATGATGTTGAGCACCTGCGCCTGCACGCTCACATCGAGCGCCGAGGTCGGCTCGTCACACACCAGAAACTCGGGCGCAGTGGCCAAGGCACGTGCGATCGAGATGCGCTGGCGTTGCCCACCCGAGAACTGGTGCGGGTACTTGACCATGTCGAGCGGCGACAGGCCCACCGACTTGAGCAACTCGGCCACGCGGGCCTTGAGCTCTTCGGCATCGCTGATCAAGCCGTGCTCTTTGAGCGGTTCACCAATGATGTTGTCCACCGTCCAGCGCGGGTTCAGGCTGGCGTAGGGGTCTTGGAAAATCATCTGAATGCGTTGGCGCATGGCCTTGGCATGGTTCGATTTGAAGGCCGCGTGGGCGTCTTGCCCGTCGAAGGTCAGGCCGCCGCGTGTGGGCTCGTACAAGCCCACCAGCAAGCGGGCCACCGTGCTTTTGCCGCAGCCTGACTCGCCCACCAGAGCCAAAGTCTTTCCGCGCTCGATTTCAAAGCTCACGCCGTCTACGGCATTGAGCAGTTGGCGCGGTTTGCGCTCGATCACGCGGTTTAGCCAAGGGGCGGACACGTCAAAGGTCTTGGCCAGGTCGTGCGCTACGACCAAAGGCTGGGGTTTGCCGCTGTGGGTGTTGTCACTCATGCCGCGCTCCCATCGTGCAGCCAGCAAGCGGCCCGAGTTTCACCCGCTTGGATCAAATTGGGACGGTCTTGGCGACAGAGGTCAAAGGCTTTGGGGCAACGCGGGTTGAAGGCGCAACCTTGCGGAATGGCGTTCAGGCGTGGCATGGCGCCGTCAATTTGGTTCAGGTGTTCGCGGTCACTGTCCATGTCGGGAATCGAGGCCATCAGGCCTGCGGTGTAAGGGTGGGCCGGGTGGTTGATGACCTGGTGCACGGGGCCGATTTCGGCCACACGCCCGGCGTACAACACCGCCACGCGGTCACAGGTTTCTGCGATCACACCCATGTCGTGGGTGATCAGCATCACGGCAGCGCCTCGGTCCTTGCAGACCTTTTTGAGCAAGCTGATGATCTGCGCCTGGATCGACACGTCAAGTGCCGTGGTTGGCTCGTCGGCCACAATCAGTTGCGGCTCGGCAGCCAAGGCCAAAGCGATCACCACACGCTGGCGCATGCCGCCTGAGAACTGGTGCGGGTAATGGTCGATGCGCTCTTCAGCGGCCGAAATGCCGGTGTCTTTGAGCAACTGGATAGCGCGTTGCCGCGCCTCTTGAGGCGTCACCGGCAAGTGCGCCAAAATGGTTTCCGTCAACTGCCTGCCGATGGAGTACAGCGGATTGAGCGAGGTCAGCGGGTCCTGAAAAATCGCACCAATCTTGCGGCCCCGAATGTGGCGCATCTCGTCGGTGTTCAAGTGGTCAATCCGTTGGCCTTCCAACAAAATTTGCCCGCCCGCCACACGGCCCGGTGGTTCAAGCAAACCGATGATCGCCGCGCC
>JAKFXJ010000235.1 GCA_021731425.1 Limnohabitans sp.
AACTCCAGCCCTACCGCGTCGAGGAACTGGACCAACGCGGCGAAGGCCTACTGACCGGTTATTACGAACCGGCCTTGACGGGCTCGCGCCGGGCACAAGGCGCATTCCAAGTGCCGCTTTACGCGCCGCCCGCGCAGCTAGGCCAGCGCAAGCCTTGGTTCAGCCGACAGGAAATGGAAACCCTGCCCGCCGCCCGCACCGCCCTGCGCGGCAAAGAGCTGCTGTATTTGGCCGACCCGGTGGACGCCATGGTGCTGCACATTCAAGGCTCGGGCCTGGTGAATGTGACCGAGCCCGACGGCCGCCAGCGCTGGGTGCGCATGGCCTACGCCGCCACCAACGACCAGCCCTACAAAAGCATTGGCCGCTGGCTGCTGGACCGCAAATTCATCACCGACGCCAGCTGGCCCGGCATCAAAGCCTGGATTGACCGCAACCCCTCGCGAGTGAACGAGCTGCTGTGGCAAAACCCGCGTGTGGTGTTCTTCCGCGAAGAAGCCTTGCCCCAGGGCACCACACCACCCGGCCCCAAAGGCGCACAAGGCGTGCCGCTCACAGCCGAGCGATCCATCGCTGTAGACCGCCGCAGCATCCCCTACGGCACCCCGGTGTGGATGAAATCGACCGGGCCTCAAACCTCTTTTGACCGCCTGGTGCTGGCCCAAGACACCGGCACCGCCATCGTGGGCGCCGTGCGGGCCGACTATTACGCAGGCTCTGGGCCTGTCGCGGGCGAGCTGGCTGGACGCCTGAAGCAGCCCCTACAACTGTGGGCCCTATGGCCACGCTGACCCGGACGCCTTTGACCGGATGACTTTGACCTGCCGCCCCGGCTGCGCCGCTTGCTGCACCGCACCCTCCATCTCCTCGCCCATCCCCGACATGCCCCAAGGCAAACCGGCGGGCGTGCCTTGCGTGCAACTTGACGAACAACTGCGCTGCAAAATTTTTGGTCAACCCGAACGGCCTGCGGTGTGCGGGCAACTGCAAGCGTCGGTGGAGATGTGTGGGGCTGTAGAAGATGGCGGGGTGCACGCCCGGGCTTGGCTGATGCGGTTGGAAGAGTTGACGCGGCCGGGGTGATAACAAGTCACCAACAAGTCATACCCCCACCCCGCTTGACGCTAAGCTGAATCCCTTTTGCTGACCTACGGAGCACGGCCATGGCGTTTGAGATTCCTTCCTTAAAAGACAGCGTTCACCCCGATGAATGGCAGCTGCGGCTGGACTTGGCCGCGTGTTACCGGCTGGTGGCGCTGTACGGCTGGAGCGATCTGGTGTTCACCCACATCAGCGCCAAGCTGCCCGAGTCGGTGGCGGGCAAAGACCATCAGTTTTTGATCAACCCCTACGGCCTGATGTTTGACGAGATCACCGCGTCCAGCCTGGTGAAGGTGGACATGCAGTGCAACAAGTTGCACGACAGCCCCTTTCCGGTCAACCCGGCGGGCTTTGTGATCCACAGCGCGGTGCACGAGGCGCGGCCCGATGCCGGTTGCGTGCTGCACACCCACACCCGAGCGGGCGTGGCCGTGAGCGCACAAGCGCACGGCGTGCTGCCCATCAGCCAGCAAAGCACGTTTGTGCTGGCTTCGCTGGCCTACCATGGCTACGAGGGCGTGGCCATTCACGACGAAGAAAAGCTGCGCCTGCAGGCCGATCTGGGCTCGGCCAATTACCTGATGCTGCGCAACCACGGCTTGCTCACCGTGGGCAAAACCATTGCCGACGCGTTCTTGTCGATGTACACCTTTGAGAACACCTGCCGCATCCAGGTGGATGCGCTGGCTGGCCAAGCGGGCCCCAAAGACCTGACCGCTGTGGACCCGCAAATTTTGAACGGCGTGGCCAACGCGATGCGCGTGCAAACCGGTGGTTTGGGCGGCGCGTTTGTTTGGCCTTCGCTGCTGCGCAAGCTGCAACGCGAAAGCCCCGATTACACCCATTAAGGACCCCATGCGCTCTTTGTTTGAACCCTGCCAAGTCGGCAGCATCGCTTTGGCCTCACGCATCGTGATGGCCCCGCTCACGCGCAACCGCGCACCCGGCTCGCTGGCCAATGCCCGCATGGCCACCTATTACCGCCAACGCGCCAACCCGGCCACGGGGGCGGGCCTGATCGTCACCGAGGCCACGGCCATCTGCCACCAAGGCCAGGGCTACGCCGATGTGCCTGGCATCTGGAGCGCAGAACAAGTCGCCTCGTGGAAGCAAGTGACTGATGCGGTGCACGCCGAAGGCGGCAAGATCGTGATGCAGCTGTGGCATGTGGGCCGTGTCTCTCACACCAGCTTGCAGCCCGGTGGCGCGGCACCCGTTGCGCCATCGGCCCTGACGGCCCAAACCAAAACCGTGCTGCTGGTCGACGGCCAGCCCAAGTTTGAGCCCGTGTCCGCGCCGCGTGCGCTCGACGCGGCCGAGCTGCCAGGCATCGTGCAAGACTACCGCCGCGCGGCGGCCAACGCGATTGCAGCCGGGTTTGACGGCGTGGAGGTGCACGCGGCCAATGGTTATTTGATCGACCAGTTTTTGCGCAGCAGCAGCAACCACCGCACTGATGCGTATGGCGGCTCCATCGAGAACCGCGCCCGCTTTTTGCAAGAAGTGATGCAAGCCATCGTGGCCGAGATTGGTGGCGCACGCACGGGCATCCGCATCTCGCCCGTCACACCCGCCAACGGGGTGAGCGACGAACAGCCTCAGCCATTGTTTGAGCATGTGGCGCGTTTGTTGGCCCCGATGGATTTGGCTTTTGTGCATGTGATCGAAGGCTCCACGGGCGCGGCACGTGACCACCAACAAGGCGACAAGCCCTTTGATTACGCCGCTTTGCGCCAGGCCTACACCCATGCGGGTGGCCGCGCCGCATGGATGCTGAACAACGGTTACGACCTGAGCTTGGCCGATCAGTCTCTGGCCAGCGGTGCGGACCTGATCGCCTTCGGCCGCCCCTTCATTGCCAACCCCGATTTGGGTGCACGCCTGCGCCAAGGCGGCCCTTTCAACACGCCCGACCGCGCCACTTTTTACGGTGGTGGCGATGCGGGGTACATCGACTACCCGTTTTTGCCACAGGCTTGAGGCCAACCAGCGCTCAGGGCTTCCAGCGCTTGAGCAGCAGGGCATTGGCCATGACACTCACCGAGCTGAGCGCCATGGCTGCGCCCGCCATCATGGGGTTGAGGTAACCCAAGGCAGCCAAAGGGATGCCCGCCACGTTGTAGGCAAAGGCCCAGAACAGGTTCTGCCGAATCTTGGCCACAGTGCGGGCCGAAATATCGAGCGCCGCGCCCACCAAAGCTACATCGCCGCGCATGAGGGTAATGCCCGCCGCATGCATGGCCACATCGGTGCCGTTGCCCATGGCCATGCCCACGTCGGCGGCGGCCAAGGCGGGCGCGTCGTTCACCCCGTCGCCCACCATGGCGACCACCTGGCCACCCGCACGCAGTTTTTGCACCTGCGCCGACTTGTCACCGGGCAGCACATTGGCCAGCACTTCTCCCGCTTCGGGGCGCAAGCCCAAGCGTCGGGCCATGGCTTCGGCAGCGGCTTGGTTGTCGCCCGAAATCATCACCAGCTTCAAGCCGCGATCGCGCAACGCCGTTAATGCTTGCGCTGCGCCCACTTTGGGTTCATCGCCAAAACCCATGAGCAGCAGGGCGTGCAAACCCGCATCGGTGCGCTCGGCCAAGGCCGACAAGCTCGCGCCTTGCGCCTGCATGGCGTTGATGTCTGATTGCCACATGCCGATGTCTAGACCTTCTTCTTGCAGCCAGCGCAAACTGCCCAGCATCAGTTGCTTACCGTCCACCTTGGCGAGCACACCTTTGCCGGGCACAGCCTGGAGGTCTTGCGCTGTGGGGCCTGACAGGACCTGTTTTTCTGCGGCACTCACCACCGCACGCGCTAAGGGGTGTTCGCTGCCACTTTGCACGCGTGCGGCCAAAGCCAACGCCTTTGCTACATCGTGCCCAGGCGCGGGCACATGGGCCAGCAAGCGCGGTTGGCCCACGGTGAGCGTGCCGGTTTTATCAAAAGCCACGGTTTGCACGCGGTGCGCCAATTCCAGCGCCTGCACATCTTTGATCAGGATGCCGTGTTTGGCCGCCACACCCGTGCCCGCCATGATGGCCACGGGCGTGGCCAGACCCAAAGCGCAAGGGCAGGCAATGACCAGCACGGCCACCGCGTGGATGAGCGCTGTTTCAAAATCGGCACCCACCGCCATCCACGCCCCCAAGGTGATCAGGGCGATCACCAGCACCACAGGCACAAACACTTCGGCCACTTTGTCCACCAAGCGCTGAATGGGCGCTTTGGCAGCTTGTGCGTCTTCGACCAATCGGATGATGTGCGAGAGCACGGTTTCGTGGCCCACGGCCGTCACGCGCATGAGCACACGCCCTTCGCCATTGATCGACCCGCCTGTCAAAGCCGCACCCGGTGCCTTGGCCACGGGCAAGGGCTCTCCGGTCAGCATGGATTCGTCCACCTGGGTTTGGCCTTCGACCAGTTCGCCATCCAGCGGAAAACGCTCACCGGGCCGCACCACGATCCGGTCGCCCACCAGGATTTCGTCCACAGGCACATCGACTTCGCCATCTTCACCCAACCAATGGGCTTTGTCCGGGCGCAAGGCATGTAAGGCGCGAATCGCCTCGGTGGTTTGGCGCTTGGCACGCGTCTCCAGCCATTTGCCGAGCATCACCAAGGTAATGACTACCGCCGAGCCTTCAAAGTACAGGTGCGGCGCGTGCCCTTCGTGCGCCGTGAGCCACAGCCAAACCGACAAGGCCCAGCCTGCGGTGGTGCCTAAAGAGACCAACAAATCCATGTTGCCCGCGAGTGCCTTCAGGGCGTGCCAACCGGCTTTGTAAAAGCGTGCGCCCAACACAAACTGAACGGGTGTGGCCAATGCAAATTGAACCCAAGCGGGCAGCATCCAGTGCTGCCCCCACAACTCGGCCAGCATGGGCAAGACCAAGGGCATGGTCAGCAGCAGGCTCACACCGACCGGCATGAAGCCTGCCCAAGGTGATTCACGGCTTGCATCGGCTTGTGCTTCAGGGGTACGGGGTTCATAACCCGCATCGCGCACAACGCGTCGCAGGCGTGCGTCGGTCACGTCGGCCGTATCCACTTCGATCCGGGCCGATTCGGTGGCCAGGTTGACCGTCGCGCTGAGCACACCGGGCATTTTTTTCAGGGCTTTTTCGACCCGCGCCACACACGATGCGCAGGTCATGCCGCCGATGCCGATGTCGTAGGTGAGTGGAGGTTCGTTCTTGATCTGTGTCATGGCATGTAGTCCTAGATGGTCTATGCTCAGACCAGACCCTAACGGGTCGTGTTCAGTTCATTGGAGAGAATGCATCATGAACCAGATTTTCACCGTTGAAGGCATGACGTGTGGCCATTGCGAAAAAGCAGTGACCAAAGCTATATTGTCTTTGGATGCACAGGCCAAGGTTTTGATTGACCGCACACACAACAGCGTACAAGTGGATTCAGAAAAAAACCGCGAGGCTTTGGCCCAAGCCATTGTCGATGAAGGTTACCGCGTCACCGCTTGAATTTTTTAACCAACCGGGAGTTTCTTATGACCAAAAACATTGGCAACATCGAACGCATCATCCGCATTGTGGGTGGACTTGTTTTGATTGCCCTGGCCGCTACAAATACCGTGGGCGTTTGGGGCTGGGTAGGCTTGGTACCTTTGGCCACAGGCTTGACGGGTTGGTGCCCGCCTTACAGCTTGCTGGGCATCAACACCTGCAAGAATAAAAATACCTGATCTTTACAAATCAGCACCATTCGGGCACAGCCCGGATACATGGGCGAATCACACTGAAGGCATCCCATCAACGAAAGGATGTTTTCATGAAATCGATTCGCACTACCTTGATCGCCACCGCCTTGATGGCCGGTTTGACCGGTCTGGCCTTGGCCCAAAACACCACGGCGCCTGCCGACAACGCCCGTGCTGGCCGCATGGAGAAAATGCGCGAGCACAAGAGTGAACACAAAGGCGAGCGCCATACGCAACGTTTGGCCGAGCTCAAGGCCAAACTGAATTTGCAAGCGGCACAAGAACCTGCGTGGAACGCGTTCACACAGTCCATGCAGCACCCAGCCCGCATGGCACGACCCGAACGTGCGAGCATGGAAAAAATGACCACGCCCGAACGCTTGGACATGATGCAAGCCATGAAAGCCCAACGCGACGCGCACATGCAACAACGCGCCGAAGCGACCAAAACTTTTTATGCCAGTTTGAGCACAGAGCAAAAGCAGGTGTTTGACCAAGAAACCGCTCGCATGATGAAAGGTTCTGGCATGCACGCAACCAAACACGAAGGCGGTCACGGCCGTCATTGATTCTCATTTTGCGGGGCTCTTGCCCCTTGTGTTGAATTCAAAAGGCTGCCAGGCAGCCTTTTGTCATTTGATGCAGGTCAAATTCTGAAATCGCGCGGCGGGTAAGCTCAATCGCATGACACAAGCCTCTCCACCACCAAACCATCCGCCTGATCCCTTGCACGAGCGGCCCCAACTCAGGCGTAAACGTTTGAATCTGCCTGGCGTTTTGCCCATTGACGGCCAACAACCTCTGTTTTGGCTCTATTTGGGCCTGAAAGATATTTGTCATTCCCCTTGGCTGAGCTTGGCCCATGGCTTGGTCATGGCCCTGTGCGGTGGCCTGATCACTTGGTTGGCGCATGACCGTTTTTGGTTGCTCGCCAGTGCGGTGTCTGGTTTTTTGGTTGTGGCACCCGTTTTGGCCACCAGCCTGTACGCCATGAGCCGCGCCATAGAAAGAAACGAGGCCGTGAACCTGCAGCTTTTGTTCAAGACCTGGACGCAATGGCAAACGCTGCAGAACAACGAGCCTGTGAGTTATTGGTGTTTGGTGCGATTTGGCTTGTTGTTGGCTTTTGCTGGCACGGGTTGGGTTTTGACCTCATCGGCTCTGATCACTTTGCTGGCCCCAGTGCCCATCCACACCCCCATGGATTTCATTCGTCATGTGGTGCTGAGCCGCAAGAGTTATTTGTTTGAGTTGTGGCTAATGCTGGGCGGCCTGATGGCAGCCCCGGTTTTTGCCTCGAGTGTGGTGGCCATGCCTTTGTTGCTCGACAGAAAGTTGAACACCTTGCAGGCTGTGCTGACCAGCTGGAAAGTGGTTTTGACACATCCTTTGCCTATGGCTTTGTGGGCATTTTTGATCATGGGCCTGAGCATGATGGGCATTTTGAGCTTGTTCATTGGCTTGATCGTGATCGTGCCCATGTTGGGCCATGCTTCTTGGCATGCCTACCGAGATCTGGTGGACACGCATGATGTGCCTGAACGCATGCCCCGTCAGGAGGCTGTGTGATGTGGAATTTCACCGAAGAACAGTTTGCTTGGTTCGGCCTGACCATTGGTGTGGCCGGTTTCATGCTTTATATGCTGTTCATCGTTGTGCAACTGGCTTGGGAATCCAAAGCTGGTAAGTTTGGCACCTTCGTGATTTTTTTGGGTCTGGCTTTTGGCATGCTGGGTTTTGTGGCTAAGGGTGTCATTCAATGGTTGCTTGGAACTTGAAAACGGCAATAGGATAAAGCTGTGGATAAAAATAGCGCAACACATGAGTTATCCACAGCTTGATCCCGATTTAGGAAGTTGTTCATGTTTGTGCGACAGCTCAAAAGCAAGGTCACACACATGCTTGAAAAACAGTTAAGTGCTTGTCTCTGCTGGAAAAAGATGCCTTGTCCACAATGGTGCCACTCCCTTACTACTACGACTATTTAAAGATATAAAACCATAGAGAGATAACAAAAAACAAGTGCACTGTTAAGATTTAGCTTTTCTCCCTCACTGATGGCAATATGTCAATCGCTTCAGAAGACCCCCACAACCCTTGTTTTGAAATCAAAAGTGCCGATTTGTCATTGGTTGCTTTGTTGCTCAAAACCACCGATGTGGCCGAGGTTTCGCGTGCTTTGAAGCATCAGTTGGCTGAAAGTCCGGGTTTCTTCGACCAAGATCCTGTGGTGATTGACATCAGTGCTTTGACCTTGAAGGAAGATGAAACCATCGACTTCAAGGCTTTGATCGCTGCTTTGCAAGAACACGCCCTTGTGCCTTTGGCCATCAAAGGGGCTTCTGCGCGACTTTTGGACTTGGCCAAGGGGCATGGCTTGGTGGATGCATCAGATGCCCGCATTCGGCGTTCTATGCCGATTGCTGAGGCTGCACCGACCCAAGCGCCGGTCGTTGAAACCGTTGCACCAGCACCCACGTACTTGAGTGCTATGCGCATTGACAAGCCTTTGCGCTCGGGTCAGCAAATTTATGCCAAAGGGCGTGACCTGATCGTGATGGGCATGGTTAACGCAGGCGCAGAGGTGATTGCCGACGGCCATATCCACATTTATGGCACATTGCGGGGCAAGGCGATTGCAGGGGCTCGGGGCAATACACAAGCCCAAATTTTTGCCCAGGTGATGGAGCCAGAGTTGATTTCTATCGCTGGGGTGTACCGAACCAGCGAAAATCCGTTACCCAAAGATGTTTTAGGCCAACCGGCCCAGGTTTCTTTGCAATCAGGTCCAGACGGTGACAAATTGCTGATCAACCCTCTGAAGAACTGATTTTTATTTGTTAATTTTGTCCAAGAAAGTTCATCCATGACAAAAATCGTTGTTGTGACATCTGGTAAGGGTGGTGTGGGCAAAACCACGACCAGCGCCAGTTTCGCCACTGGTTTAGCCCTCAAAGGCTTCAAAACCGCCGTCATTGACTTTGATGTGGGCCTGCGCAATTTGGACCTGATCATGGGTTGTGAGCGCCGTGTGGTGTATGACCTGATCAATGTGATTCAGGGCGAAGCCAATCTGAATCAAGCCTTGATTAAAGACAAGCAGTGCGACAACCTGTTTGTGTTGGCCGCATCTCAGACCCGTGACAAAGATGCTTTGTCACAAGAAGGTGTTGAAAAAGTCTTGGATGACTTGAGAGCCATGGGTTTTGATTACATCGTGTGTGATTCCCCTGCGGGCATCGAAACTGGTGCTTTGATGGCCATGCACTTTGCCGATGAGGCTTTGGTGGTGACCAACCCCGAAGTGTCATCGGTGCGCGATTCTGACCGCATCTTGGGCATGTTGGGCAGCAAGACCAAACGTGCGATCGAAGGCCTCGAGCCGATCAAGGAGCATTTGTTGATCACCCGCTACAACCCAGCACGGGTGGAAGAAGGTCAAATGCTGTCTCTGCAGGACATTCAGGACATCTTGCGCATCAAATTATTGGGGGTCATCCCGGAAAGCGAATCGGTGCTGCAAGCTTCTAACCAAGGCACACCAGCGATTCACATGAACTCCAGCGATGTGTCAGAAGCCTACAAAGACGTGATTGCACGCTTTTTGGGAGAAGAAAAGCCCATGCGCTTCACTGAAGCGGAAAAGGCCGGTTTCTTCAAGCGCCTGTTCGGAGGCAAATAAACCATGTCCTTTCTTTCCTTCCTCTTGGGCGAAAAGAAGCAGACGGCCAGTGTGGCCAAAGAGCGCCTGCAAATCATCCTGGCACATGAGCGCAGTGGCCGCAATGCCGCTGAGCCCGATTATTTGCCCGATCTACAGCGTGAGTTGATTGCTGTGATCAGTAAGTACATCAAGATCAATCCCAATGACATCAAAGTCAATTTAGAGCGTCAGGACAACCTGGAAGTGCTCGAAGTCAAAATTGAATTGCCCGATTCGCGTTGAGCGCTGGTTTGGTGGTGTTGGCAGCTTGCTCACACTGCCGTTCAACGTTTGACCCAAAAACCCATTGTTTCATCACGAAGCAATGGGTTTTTTTATGCAGCGCTCAGTGCGGCCCACAAAGAACGTGCAGCGCGGATGTTGCGTTCTTTGACGTGACCGTAGCCCTTGATGTTTTCTGGCACCTGAGCCACTGCCACAGCATGTGCATGAGTTTCTGAGCTCAATGAGTTCAACACACGGTCGATGTGCTGCATGTACTCACGGATCAGTGCGCGTTCGGTCTGGCGTTCTTCGGTTTTGCCAAAGTAATCCAGTTTGGTGCCGCGCAGACCTTTGAGTTTGGCCAAGACTTTGAAGCCCGTCAGCATGATGGGGCCGAACTTTTTCTTGACCAATTCGCCTTGGCTGTTGCGCTTGGACCAAATTGGCGGGGCCAAGTGGTAATGGACTTTGAAGTCACCTTCAAAACTGTTTTGAATGCGCTCCATGAAACCCGTTTGGGTGTGCAAACGGGCCACTTCGTATTCGTCCTTGTAGGCCATCAGCCGGTACAGCTGTCTGGCCACGGTTTCGCTTAACAGTGTTTTGCCCAATGGCGCTTCTGTGGTCCGGACTTTTTCGACGATGCCTTGGTAGAGCAAGGCATAGGCTTGGTCTTGGTAATCCGTGAGCCGTGTCATGCGGTCGGCAATCAGCTCTTCCAGTGACTCGCGTTTTTTGAACTGGATGACTTGTGAAGGCTGAATGGATTTCATCAACACATCGGGCTGGTGAGCCGCATGGCGACCCCACTCAAAAGCGGCGAGGTTGTTTTTGACCTGCACATCGTTGAGTTCGATGGCCCGCACCAAAGATTCGCGGTGCAAAGGCACCCAACCTTTTTGCCAGGCATAACCCAGGATCATCGGGTTCACATAAATCGTGTCGCCCATGAGTTGTTTGGCCAAAGCATCGGCGTCAAAAGCACCGACGCCTTCCACGCCGACTTGCGCGGTGATTTCGGCCACGCATTGCTCGGCCGGGTTTTGCCAGTTGCCGTTTTTCACAAAGGCGGCAGTGGGGGTGCTGTTGCTGTTCAGGGCCACATGGGTGCGGCCTGCACGCATGCGCAAGGTGGTTTCTTTGGAAGCGCTCACGATCGGGTCACAACCGATGATCAGGTCGGCAGCGGCCATGCTCACACGCGTGGTGCGGATCTCGTCTTGGTGGTTGGCCAACAAGATGTGGCTCCAGGTGGCGCCGCCTTTTTGGGCCAAGCCTGCCGAGTCTTGTGTGACGATGCCCTTGCCTTCCATGTGCGCCGCCATGCCCAGCAGCTGGCCGATGGTGATGACACCGGTGCCGCCGACACCGGCCACCACGATGCCGTAGGCACCTGCGGCACCCAGCGGCGGCAACACCGGTTCCGGCAACTCGCCC